>CADFQU010000009.1 GCA_902836505.1 Streptococcaceae bacterium | reverse complement strand
TGTGGTTTAGTGTTAGAATATGAACAATCCATTTTAACCTCTCTAGAAATGTTTGCCTTCATCATTCGGACCAGGTTGGCGCGTTCAGCTTCTTCGAGTTTCATTTCGATATAGTAGATGGTTTCCTTGAGGTCTGGAATGGTCGCATACTCCAGTCCATTGACCCGACGGCGCGTTTTTTCAATCTCATCGGCCATGAGCTGACAAGTTTTTTCAATCTCTGCTAAGCGCAACAGGTCTGGAAGGAGCTCTTCCATTTCTTGAATGGTGTTGTCCATCTGGCTATTGGAAGCCACGTAGCTGTAGACCACGTCTCCCTCATCGTCTCCATACGGATTATCAATATGGGCATGCATCTTGGGCACGCGCACACTCATGATGTTCTCCGTCTCGATATGCAGGCTGACCTCCCGCGTCGGAACTGCAAAAATTTCCTGGACCATGAGATCATTTTCCAGACATTTGGCCAGGACAAATTCTTGCATATTGCCAATGAGAGCTGCCTCAACCTTTTGGCGAAGGCGATCATTTTCACGGACCGATTCGATGAAGCGTCGCATGAGCTCATCTCGTTTGTCCTTGAGAAGTTTATGGCCTCTGGTTGCCGTTTTCAGACGTTCTTTGAGGGTGTTTAACTCCATCCGAGTGGGTTTGACATTTAATCGTGCCATTTGACTTCCTCCTTTCTACTCCTAGGCTTGTGCTTCCTTGGAAGTTTTTGGGAGGTATTCATCAATCATATCATCCTTGATCCGCTTGAGCTCTGTCCGTGGCAAGATAGCCAGCAATTCCCAGCCTAAATCCAGACTTTCTTGAATAGTCCGATTGGTAGTAAAGCCTTGGTTGATGTATTCTTTCTCAAAACGATCGGTAAACTTAACATAGAGCTTGTCGGTATCGGACAAGGCAGACTCTCCAAGAACCACAGCTAACTCTTTTGCTTGTTTCCCTTGAGCATAGGCCGCAAAGAGCTGGTTCATGGTCGCTGCATGGTCTTTCCGAGTTTTACCTTCACCAGAACCCTTGTCTTTCAAACGAGAAAGGGAAGGAAGGACATTGATCGGTGGACGGTAACCACTATTGTAGAGGTCACGAGACAAGATAATTTGTCCTTCCGTGATGTAGCCTGTCAAGTCAGGGATTGGGTGGGTGATGTCATCCTCCGGCATGGAGAGGATTGGAATCTGAGTCACAGATCCCTTCTTCCCAACCAAGCGTCCTGCACGTTCGTAGAGGGTCGAGAGGTTGGTATAAAGATACCCTGGATATCCCCGACGTCCTGGAACCTCCCGGCGAGCAGCGGAGACTTCCCGAAGGGCTTCACAGTAGTTGGTCATGTCAGTCATGATAACCAAGACGTGCATGTCTTTTTCATAGGCCAAATACTCGGCAGCTGTCAAGGCGATCCGAGGAGTGGCAATCCGCTCGATAGCTGGATCATTAGCTAGGTTGATGAAGAGAACAGAGCGATCAATCGCCCCTGTTTCCCGCAGGTCGTTCATAAAGAACTCGGCTTCTTCAAAGGTAATTCCCATGGCTGCAAAGACCACGGCGAAGTTTTCTTCAGAATTAAGAACCGTCGCTTGACGAGCAATCTGAGCCGCCAACTCCTTGTGAGGAAGACCAGAACCTGAGAAGACTGGGAGTTTTTGGCCCCGAACCAAAGTATTCAAATGGTCAATGGCTGAGATCCCTGTCTGGATAAATTCATCCGGATAGTCCCGCGAAACAGGGTTGATGGCTTGCCCATCAATGTCCAAGTACTTCTCTGGGATAATCTCTGGACCGCCATCGATCGGTTTGCCCATCCCGTTAAAGATGCGTCCCACCATGTCTTCAGACACAGGAAGTTCTAGGGGACGTCCGGTAAAGCGGACTTTGGCTTTTTCCAAGTTGATCCCGCTAGATCCTTCAAAAAGCTGGACCATAGCCTTATCTTCTTGGACTTCGAGGACTTGTCCCTGACGGGTTGTTCCATCATGGAGCTTGATTTCTACGAGTTCATTGTAGTGAACCCCTTCGACCTGATCAACAATCATCAAGGGGCCAACAACTTCACTGACAGTACGGTATTCTTTAATCACGCTCATTGTCTACTCCTCCTTTTGCGACGATTTGGTGTAGGGTTTCTACGATTTCTTCTTTCAAAGCTTGGATGGTGGCCAGCTGATCCTCATGGATGAACTTGCTCCGGGCAATGCGGTCCCGAAGGTCAACAGTTCCTTCCATGATTTCTGTGAAGTAAGCTCCCAATTCTAGCGCTTTTTGACTTTCTTGGTCAAAGGTTAAAATGTTGGTCAACAAGGCCACCTGCTTGCTGAAGGAAGTATAGGTATCGACCTCATCAAAGGCATTTTGCTGTAGGTAGTCTTCGCGGATCATCTTGGCCGCATTCATGGTCAAGCGGTCTTTTTCAGACAGGGAATCCAGACCAACCAAACGCACGATCTCTTGCAATTCACTCTCTTTTTGCAACAGGTTCATGGCGCGGGTCACTTTTTCTGCCCAGCTAATCTGCTCATGTTGATCGATATATTGGCCCACCTCATCTTGGTAAAGGGAATAAGAACTCAACCAGTTGATGGCTGGGAAGTGGCGGCGTTGGGCCAACTGAGCATCCAGTCCCCAGAAGACCTTGACGATCCGCAAGGTGTTTTGTGTTACGGGCTCTGAGATATCTCCACCCGGAGGGGAAACGGCACCGATAGCGGTAATAGAACCTTCACGCGCAGTCGTTCCGAGTGTCTTAACCCGTCCGGCCCGTTCGTAGTACTCGGCAATCCGGCTACCAAGATAGGCTGGGTAGCCTTCATCTCCGGGCATTTCTTCTAGACGACCAGACATTTCACGAAGAGCTTCTGCCCAGCGCGATGTCGAATCGGCCATGATGGCAACGGAATAGCCCATATCACGGAAGTATTCGGCAATGGTAATCCCTGTGTAGATGGAAGCTTCACGCGCTGCCACTGGCATGTTCGAAGTGTTGGCAATCAGAACCGTCCGTTGCATGATGGATTGGCCGGTTGTTGGATCGATCAATTCTGGAAACTCATTCAAAACGTCCGTCATTTCGTTTCCACGTTCTCCACAACCAACGTAAATCACGATGTCAACATTGGCAAACTTAGCCACCTGGTGTTGCACGACCGTTTTTCCAGCTCCGAAAGGACCAGGAACAGCTGCAGCTCCACCTTTTGTCACTGGGAAGAAGGTATCGATAACCCGTTGACCTGTAACCAAAGGCTCTACTGGGATCAGTTTTTGTGCAAAGGGACGGCCTCGACGAACCGGCCATTTTTGCATCAAGGTTCCGGTAAAGAGGCTACCATCCGCTTGCTCGATTTCATAAACTGCTTCTTCTACTGTGTAAGAACCTGCTGCAATCTTGGTCACACGCCCACTGACTCCGTAAGGCACCATTATGCGGTGTTCCACCATATTGGTCTCTTGAACGGTACCGACGATATCTCCAGCGACCACCTCTGTCCCTTCTGCCACAGTCGGTTCGAAGGTCCATTTGGTGTTACGGTCTAGATTTGGAACCTGAACCCCACGAATAAGGAAGTCACTGGCTGTGACTTCTTGGAAGCGTTCCAAGGGACGTTGGATCCCGTCAAACATCTGAGAAATCAAGCCTGGTCCCAACTCGACAGAGAGGGGAGCTCCGGTTGTTACCACTGGTTCACCTGGTCCGACTCCAGACGTTTCTTCATATACTTGGATAGAGGCTTCATCCCGCCGCATCTCAATAATTTCGCCAATCAAACCAAGATCGCCGACCCGGCAAATGTCTTGGATATTGGCCTCCTGCATCCCTGATGCGACCACCAAGGGACCGGAAACTTTAATAATTTTTCCTTGACTCATGTATTCCTCCTGGGAATCCTTTGTTTCTTTGTATTACTTTTGCGCCATATCGGCTAGAGATTGCTTTTGTTGACCATTTTCATCGAAATTAGTTGGATCCAACCAAGCTTCGAAGCGCTCTTTGATAGCTGGCCATTCTTGGTCAATGATAGACAACCAATCTGTATCTCGAGTCCGACCTTTATAAACAAGAGCCTGACGGAAACAGCCTTCATAGGTGAATCCCAGGCGCTCAGCTGCTTTGCGCGAAGCTTGGTTTAAGGCATCACATTTCCACTCATAGCGTCTATATCCTAAATCCTCAAACACATAGCGCGCCAAGAGATACTGGGCTTCGGTTGCCATGCGCGTCTTCTTAAGCGCTGGTGAGTAGGTCACTGCTCCAACTTCAATCACCCGGTTGGCTTGATCCATCCGCATGAGAGAGAATGTCCCTAAAGCCTTGCCGGAATCTTTGTCTACAATCGCATAGTAAAAGCGACCTTGGGCTGCCATGAGATCATCTAATAAGCGGTCCCACTCCTCTTCATTGTGGACAGGGCCTTTAAACAGATAGGTCCACATAGCTGCTGGGGAGGCTGGCCCGTAGACCTGATAAAGATCCGCCCCGTGTTTTTCTTTTGACAGGCGCTCAATTACGGTATAGCAACCCTCGATCCGCTCAATAGCTGGCAAGCGCCCCGGTGTAAAATCCGGCAGTGCATCTCCAATCGCTTGACCAAATTCATTTGTTCTCATAAAATATCCTGTCCTACTGCTTTTTCGACATTATCGCGAATGCGTTGCCGTCCTATCCCAGTCGAGCCCTTATGAGTAGGAATCAAGATGACGGCTGGAGTTACTTGGCGATCGTAGTGGGCAATGGTATCTGGGATTTCCTGAGCCATATCTTCCGTCAGATAGATGATGCCAAAATCTTCTTGGCTCAAGTGACGTAAGGTATTGATGGTTTCCTGAGCCTCTGCTACGGGAAAGGTCTGAAAGCCAATCATTTGAAAAGGAAGGATGGCATCACGGTTTCCCACAACGGCAATTTTTTGCGTTTTACTGGCCATAGATTGGTCTCATCCTTTCTTTTATTTTGTCAATCGGGAGCTGATTATCCAGACCCGTCAAGACCAAACGAAGGTTCTTCACCTCCAGCTCTTTTCCAAAGAGATAGCGAGCTAAAGGCAAGGGCCCGTCTATCTCAAAGGAAGCTTGTTCCAAAATTCGGTACTTGATCACATGCTCCAGGTATTCCACTGTCTCAGCGCTGACTCTCCCTGCTCGCATCTGTTCTTCATACCGAGTTAATTCCACATCATAAGGCAAGGGATTGACTTGTTGGAACCAACTGATGAGGTTGCCCTGCTCGACACACTGGATGACTTCTCTTGCCGAGAGGGTCCCCGCATCGGACAAGAGTTGCTTCATAAAGCTGCCTGGCTTTTTCAGGCTGAGGGCCCGCTCAACAGTGATGACATTGTAACAATCAATGGTCAAGGTGACCAGCGATTCTAAAAGTGGATGCTCGAGGTTCTCCGCCAAGCGTTTGAGATGATCAAAGTAAGCCAGATCCATGCCGATCTCCAGAACCCGAATATCCTGATAGTCGACATATTCCTGCCAGGTTGCTGCGACTTCTTGAGCCATAAACTCTGGGCAATTCTCTGAAGAAAAGGTTTTGGCTACTTGTTCAAGAACCGCAAGCGAAAAGGGACCTGCATCCAATAATAAGAAGTTCAACTCCCGCCCCGTTGCTCGCTCTTTCAAGAAGACCTTGAGATTGTGATAAGTGTACTTGAGGGCAAAGAGGTCAACCACAGCAGGGTTCGGAGCCACCTGATAAGCCCAGTCATACTCTGCTAGAAGGTGCTTCATCAAGGCTTGCTCGACTACTTGGACTTGACGCAGTTGAGCTGCCTCCAAGGCATAGGCTGTCCCTTGCAAGAGACTGGCACGCGCTTCTGCATCGGAGCTGGTCAGAAGGGCATCAAACTGAGCTGGGCTCAAAAAACTAGCTTCACGTACACTAATCCCGGTATTTACTTGAGAATACGTCCGTTCACTCATAGGCCCTCCTAGTTCTTCTCTTCTTTAAAAATGCTAGCTGCCATATGGAAACTCTGCTCCTCCCGTACAGCATCAACGAGATCACGGTAGAGATAGCTGGCATCCACTTTGCCAAAGGAAAGGATGAAACCTGCTTCTTGGGCAAGAGTTTCTTTTGCTAACTGAAGCTGTGGATAAGCCTCTATCAAATCCTGACGATCTTGATCCGTCAGTTTTTCTGCCGTCACAGCACCTAGGGTTAAGACCATTGCTTGGTCTGCATAACGAGGAAGAACGCGGTGAAGAAATGCAAGTTCTTCTTCACGCGACCAAGTCGCCATTTTCTGGTAGGCGTCCGCAAACAGCTCTTTTAAAACCCGCTGCTTGGTGACCAATGTTGATTGACGTTTCTGATTTTCGATTTGTTGGCTTTCACGTTGCAAGTGGCGCTCAATCGTCTGCAATTGAACCGCCCGTTGGTGTAACTTTTCTTCTACCAAACGAGTTTCCTGCAACTGGGCTTCTGCTTGGACCTTAGCCGTCGCTTCCGCCACTAATTTCCGGCCTTTTTCATGAGCCTGTTCAAGGATGGAGTCCTTTAATTGGGAATAATCCGTCATTGTTTTTATTTCCTCCTTTGGAGTTCTTCACCACCGATAAAAGACGAAGAGAAGCCTCCTCTTCTTTGGCTTAGGTGTGTCTAGATTAGCCGACGCGAAGAGTCAAAAGGAAGGACACAACGAAGGCCAAGATGGCATAGGTTTCAACCATGGCCGCAAGGATAACCCCTTTCATCATGTCTTCTGGGCGTTTTGCCAAGATCTGCATCCCAGCAGTTGCGACATTCCCTTGGTGTTTCGCTGAGAAATAACCAACAATCGCAACTGGAAGAGCTGTAAAGAAGTAAGCGACCCCTGTTTCAAGAGCCATATCTGGCTTAATTTGCAACCAGATCAAGATTCCGATAACAAAACCATACAGACCTTGTGTACCTGGCAACAATTGCAAGATCAAGGCTTGGGCAAATTTTTCGGGTTGTTCTTTCAAGAGTGCGGCAGCAGCCTGACCGGTCTTACCAACACCTAGGGCTGAACCCATTCCACTAAGAGCCACTGCAATGGCTACACCAAGGGCTGCAAAGAAGGCCCCCCCATGAGTTGAGAAATATGAAGCTAAAGATTCCATGAATATACTCCTATAAAATTTTTTATGATTGATTTACTGAATTATTTTTTTGTTTTGACATAGCGTTCCGACGGTTTTAGAGGTCGGAAGGGTTTGCCACCACCCTCGTAGAACTTGCCAAAGAACTCGACAAAAATCAAACGAGCCCCATGCACATAGCCTGATAAGAAGGAGAGGAACATGTTGATAGCATGGAGAAGGACAAAGAGGACAAGGCCGACTGTGAACCGTCCCAGAGTCGGGAAGAGATTGACAATCAGGTTAAAGGCAGAACCGATGCTGGCCCCAGATAAACCGAGCGCCATCAAACGGGTAAAGCTGACCAAGTCTCCGACATAGCCACTAACATTGTAGAGGTTAAACAAACCTGCTGCTAATCCTGATAATTTCTTAGCACTGACAATGGACACCACCAGAATCCCTATCGCATTGAGAATAGCTAGCCACTGGCCAATGGGGACTAGGTAGGATAAGCCTGGTAGGATATTTCCGACTGCTAAGAGCATCAAGCCCAATAAAATCAAGACCCAGGCAAAGCCTGCATTGTAGGCTTCGGTGTAGTCTTTCAGGCGGACATTTTTCATCCCTCCTAGGAAAAGGCCGACCAAAACGGTGATGAAACCAAAGACAACCGATAGGATCAAGATGGTCATAGCATTGGTGGTCGTACTGATTAAAGCAAAGGGCATCTCAAAACCGAAGAAGGAACCATATACGACTCCCCAAAGGGCTACCGAGATTCCTAAGAGGCAGAAAAAGCGAAGGTTTTTTGCTGCGCTCGGCTGAAGCTGGAAGGCCTTTAGAGCAAATCCAGTTGCCAACGTCAACAAGAGACCATAGCCGATATCTGCTACCATCATGCCAAAGAAAACAAAGTAGAAGAGAGAGACGATTGGCGTCGGATCTTTCTCGTAATACTTGGGCAGGGCATACATCTCCGTCACTAACTCGAAGGGCTCCACCAAGGCATTGTTTTTCAGCTTGATGGGTACCTGGTCCCATTCTTCTTGGTTAACCTCTCGCGTCTGCAAGACGACTTGGTTCCCAAATTCCCTTTGAAGTTTGTCCTTTAAAGCATCGAGTTGAGCAGTTTCAATCCACCCCTCTAGGGCAACCAAATGGGCTGTACTGGCAAGTGAGCCTTTGGCCTCTTCCCGGGCCCCTAGACTCAAGACATAATCAAGTTGATACTTGAGCTGGTTGAGGTCTTCCTTGGCTTGACTGAGCGTTTCCAAAGTAGCTGCTTCGACAGCACCTTGTTCTTTGATCTCTCTCTTGAGTTGCTCCAAACGTTCTTTTGGTAGCGTCTCTCCTTGGTAGTCAAACTCTTTGAAATGCGAACTGGTCAGCGTATCTTGAAGGTCTGTTAAATCCCCAGACTTATACAAGACTACCACCCCATGCTCCGTTTCCGAGCTGAAGACCACATCGACCTCTACATCTGGATGAGCTAGCAAGGCTTGTCGCGCCTGATCCTGTTCACTATTCGGAATGGTACCGATTAAGCCACGAACATAACGGAAACCTTTGATCTGGTCTGGCGTTGTCGTCAAGCCTGCCCATTTTTCTAAAGAGACAATTTCCTCTTGGGCTTGCTGGATGCGATCCCGAGCCTTTGCTAAGACAGCCAATTGTTTTTGTACGGACTGTAAAAGACGTTGCTCATCACGGATGACCCCATGAGATTCTAAATCGTGAAAAGACAAGGACAAGGGAGCTTCTTTAAGTTTTTCTAATCCCTTCTTCTGAGGAATAAAAGGCTCCAGGGCCTGAATAGCCTTTTCTAACTGCTCTTCCCGACGTCTTAGTTCATCCATTCTTAGAGCAGATCCTTTGGACCCATCACTCGTCTGAAAGGCAACTTGCCAATCCTCTTGCTCGCTCAAATCATAGATTTGGACGGATTCCTCTGACTGGAGCGACAAGAGAAGCTCGTCCATTAGATTTGTGGGCAAAACCAGAGAAAGGTGTTGCATTGGACTAATTGCCATAGGTTGCTACCACCTTTTCTACAATTTCGTCTACCAAAGCTGCGCGCTTATCTGTCATGGCTTGCTGCACCTTTTCGTCATTGCGTTGACTGGTCACTTCCAGGTCTGCTTCCAAGCTAGCAATCGTCGCTTTCGAGGACTCTTCCCGCTCTGCAACCAGCTTAGCAGTCTCTTTGTCATAGGATGCTGCTATCTCCTGTAGGTGATCACCTAGCTGTTGGCGCAAATCTTGGACCTGATCCTCGTAACTTGCTACAACGGCTTCTGCCGCCATTTCAATCTCTTGCATCATTTCGAGAGTTGCGTTGGCCATCACTCCACCTCCTTACCTATTCCTCTACAAGAAGGAACAAATTCTTGTGTAAATTATAACATATTTCATCAACTTTTTTCAGTGTCTTTCCTTTGTTTCCAGAGGTTATTTTTGTAACAAAATTGTTTCAAAAAAGATGCTAATTCTGTTCCTTCTTTCAGTCGTTCGCTGGTCGTATTACTTGTATATCCCGGTTTTTTATGTTATACTGTGAAATATATTATAGGATTTTCTCCGGGTGTAACCTCGGTTGAAAGGAGGACTGCTGTGAAACAAGATCGTGATCTCCGAAGCATTATTAAGAGCCATCAAGAAGAAATGACGGAGCTAGAGTTAGACATCGCCCGCTATTTTTTATCTCCTGAAGCACAGCAACACTCTCTTTCCTCGTCTAGAGTGACGGAACTGTTGCATGTATCAAAAGCTGCTTTGACCCGTTTTTCCCAAAAGTGTGGCTTCACAGGCTACCGTGAATTTATTTATCACTTTAACGAAGAAACCAAATCTCAAAAGCAACAATCCCCGCACGACGAATTAACCCAGGATGTCTTGCGTCGCTACCAGCAGGTCCTTCAGGCTACAGAAATCCTAGCAAAAGATGACCAAATCAAAGAAGTCGCTAACTTAATCACGCAAGCAGATCGGGTCTACTTCTTTGGAAAAGGAAGCTCGGGTCTAGTCGCCTCCGAGATGAAACTTCGCTTCCTCCGATTGGGCGTTGTTTGCGAGGCCTTAACCGATCAAGACGGCTTTGCATGGACGACCAGTATCTTGGATAAATCCTGTCTGGTCATTGCCTTCTCTCTGTCGGGAACCACACGCTCGATTATCCATAGCCTCCTGGATGCTCAAGAAATGGGAGCAAAAACCGTTCTTCTTACTGCTCAACCAGACGCTATCAAAGATGACTTTACGGAAATTTTACCAGTTGCTCCCCTACCTGGAAGCACCTATATTGACCGTATTACGGCGACCCTTCCGTTCTTAACCACGATTGATTTAATCTACGCTCACTTTCTTGAAATGGATCGGGAGCGCAAAGAGAAAATTTTCAATAGCTATTGGGAAAACAAAAAACTCAATGGCTACGATTCACGTAGACGGTAGTCTCCATATGTATCACCAGGCGCCAAGGGCTTTTGCCTTCGGCACCTGGTTTTTCTTTTCCACAAAAAGAGAGTGGGACAGAAATCGGTCATTCGTTAGAATTCGATTTCGTCGTCCCACCTCCGCACAGTTGAGTAGGGCTATAAAAGCTGATGAAAGCAGCGTAGTAGAGCCCATTCAACCACTGCGTCTTGCTCGACAATGCAAAGGCTGGGACTTTTGTCCCAGCCTCTTTTCGATTTAATTGCGTCTAGCTTGCTGTTGCTTGAAATGGTAGTAAGCTCCTATCATCCCCGCCGTATTTTGATGATGCGCAAACTCCAATTGTGTTTTGTCTGCAAGGCTGGGAACGAGGGAGTCTTTGAGGGCGGCTGAAATTTTTGGTTTCAATATCGCTTCCTGTCCCATGACCCCACCACCAAGAATGACCACTTGAGGATTGACAACATAACAGATATTGGCAAGCCCCTTACCTAGGTAGTCGACCATGCGATCGATTCCTGCCATACAGATGGTATTTCCTTGGGTCGCTTCCTTGAAAATACGACGACCACTCCATTGTTCAACAAGATCTCCATGCTGCTTGGCAACATATTCAACCAAAGCCGTCGTCGAGGCCAAATCTTGGAAGGCACCATCTTGAAGATGAAGGTAACCTACCTCGCAGGCAGAATTGCTAAAGCCATGGAAAATCTCCCCATTGATCAAGAGACAGCCACCAATTCCAGTGCCGACTGTTAAACAGACAGCAACTTGGGCACCCTGGCCATTCCCTGACATGACTTCTGCTAAACCAGCACAGTTGACGTCATTTTCAATCTCGCAGGGAATGTGAAAGGTTTCCTCAATTTCTTTTTTAAACTGAGTTCCCGCATAATTGGGAATCTGAGGACCCGCATAAAAGATTTCCCCCTTATCGGGATCAACCATGCCAGCTGACGAAATACAGACTCCAAGAATATTATTTTCTTGGAGGTAAGATTCTACTAAAGCTTTGGTTTTCCCTAGAATTCCAGGTCCCCCTTTTTCAGCTTCTGTCGGCATTTCATGCGACTCAATCAAATTCTCTGCTTCATCAATCAGACCATATTTAATATTGGTCCCACCGATATCAATCGCTAGGTAATAGGCCATACACCTCTCCTTTCCGATTTCCATTCCTTTTTAAAGAAAACGTTCCTTGACTTCACGGATTAAACTAGCTGCCTTTTGAACTACTTCCTGGTCTGCTTCAGTTACTGGAGTTAATGGACTCCGAACAGATCCCAGTTCTAGACCTTCATTGATCCGCAAGACTTCTTTAATGACTCCATACATGTTTCCATGAGCAGACGTCAAGACTCCGATGATACCATTGATGGCAAACTGCAAGGCACGCGCAGTCTCCAAGTCCTTGTCCGCAATCAATTGATTGAGTTTCAAGAAGAGCTCAGGCATGGCACCATAAGTGCCTCCAATACCCGCTCCTGCTCCCATCAGACGGCCACCTAAGAATTGCTCATCCGGACCATTGAAGACGATATGGTCTTCACCACCTAAAGAAGCAAAGGTTTGAATATCCTGCACAGGCATAGAAGAGTTTTTCACCCCAATGACCCGTGGGTTTTTCAACATTTCTTTATAAAGACTCGGTGTCAAAGCCACTCCTGCTAATTGCGGGATATTGTAGATAACAAAGTCTGTGTTTGGCGCTGCTGCGCTGATTTCATTCCAGTAGTGGGCGACACTATATTCTGGCAAGCGGAAGTAAATAGGCGGAATGGCCGCAATGGCATCTACTCCTAGTTCTTCTGCATGTCGTGCCAATTCCACGCTATCCTTGGTGTTATTGCAGGCTACGTGAGCGATGATGGTCAATTTCCCTTTAGCCACTGCCATGACTTCTTCCAAGACTAGCTTGCGATCGGCCACGCTCTGGTAAATACATTCGCCGGAGGATCCGTTGACATACAAGCCCTGCACACCTTTCGCGATAAAATATTCTACCAGCGCACGTACCCGCTCCGGGCTAATTTCTCCTTGGTCATCATAACAGGCATAAAAAGCCGGGATGACTCCTTCATATTTTTTTAAATCTGACATTCTTTTTTTCCTTTCACAAGTGTT
>CADFQU010000008.1 GCA_902836505.1 Streptococcaceae bacterium | reverse complement strand
CCAGACGAGGAACCTTTTTGATCTGTGCCCGAGAGGTGATCAAGCCTTCTTCTTCCCGGTACTTCACGATGTTCTCAGAAATGGTTTTATTGAGACCAGCCACGTGAGACAAGAGGGCTGGACTAGCAGTGTTAATATTAACTCCGACTTGGTTTACCACGGTATCGACAACAAAATCAAGGCTTTCAGATAATTTCTTCTGGCTGACATCATGCTGGTACTGGCCGACTCCGATGGATTTTGGGTCAATCTTGACCAACTCAGCCAGTGGATCCTGCAAACGACGGGCAATGGAGATGGCTGAGCGCTTTTCAACCGTCAGTTCTGGAAACTCATGGCGAGCCAATTCACTAGCTGAATAAACAGATGCACCACTTTCATTCACAATGACATAACTCACATTTGGAACTTCCTTGAGGACTTCCGCAACAAAGGCTTCGCTTTCTCGACTTGCCGTTCCATTCCCAATCGCAATGATTTCCACGCTGTATTGACGAATCAACCGTTTCAGTTCTTCTTTGGCAGCTTCAATTTGTGCTGCTTTAGCCGGTGCAACAGGGTAAATCACCTGAGTAGTCAACATCTTTCCTGTTTGATCGACAACAGCCAATTTGGCTCCTGTCCGGAAAGCCGGGTCAAAGCCTAAGACCACGCGCCCTTTGAGGGGAGCAATCAACAAGAGGTGACGAAGATTTTCAGAGAAAAGTTGAATGGCCCCATCTTCTGCCACTTCTGTCAATTCTGTCCGAATCCGACGCTCCATAGCTGGCAGCATCTTCTTTTTCAGAGCCTGGCTGATAACTTCTTCGATGTAGCTATTTTTCGATTTAAATCGGGCTTCAAAGTGACGAATCAAACGGTCTACAGGATGCTCAAATCCAACCTTTAATACCCCCAATTTCTCTCCACGGTTTAAGGCAAGGGTTCGGTATCCCTGCATGTTTGCAATCTTCTCAGAAAAATCATAATAGATCTGGAAGACTTGCTTCTCGTCTTTGCTCTCATCCTTCAAGCTAGAAGTTATTAAGGAGTGTTTGCGAATCTCCTGGTAAGTGAGGTTGCGCAATTGTGGATCTTCTGCAATGGCTTCGACTAAAATATCGATTGCTCCAGAAATGGCATCTTTTACAGTTGGAAATCCTTCTGATAAAAATCCCTCTGCTGCTATTTCCAAATCCTTTTGATCTTGCAAAATCATCCGTGCAAGCGGGAAGAGCCCTGCCTCACGCGCAATCGTAGCCTTGGTCCGGCGTTTTTCCTTGTAGGGAAGATACAACTCTTCCACATCTGCCAATTTTTCAGCTTGCTCAATCGCTTCTTTTAAGGCTGGGGTCAGTTTCCCAAGCTCTTCAATCTTAGCGAGAACAGTTTCTTTCCGATCGGCTAAGGCTGTTAAAGACTTGTCCATGTCGATAATAGCTTTGATGGCTACTTCATCTAAATTACCCGTAGCATCTTTCCGATACCGAGCGATAAAGGGGATAGTGGATCCCTCTGCTGTTAAGGTCAAAACAGTATCAATTTGTTTGAGACTGACACCCAATTCTTGGGCTATTTTTTCATATTTTTCCATAGCTTCTATTATACCATAGAAGGCCTTCTATACTGCTTTTTCATCTTACTTTTGGACTTGATTTTCCCCTCTTTTCTGAGAATTTGATATAATGAGAAAAAAAGAAAAGGAGACCTATTCATGGCTATTAAATTTTCAAAAACAGACGATTTAGACAAACTCTTTGAGGAATTTGCCGTTTTCCCAGATCCCCCTCAAACCACTTTCCCAGATGAGAAGAAGGAAGCAACTAAAGGGCAAAAAGTGCAGAAGGATTCTGACAAATGAATTTCTTTCAGCAGTTGCCAACTAGTGTCCTTCAAGCTGGAGCAATTTTTCTTTCGATTATGATTGAAGCCCTTCCCTTTGTTTTAATTGGAAGTATCATTTCAGGGGCAATCGATGTCTACATCACCCCTGAAAAAGTGTATCGAGCTCTCCCTAAAAATAAATGGGGAAGAATTTTGTTTGGGACCTTGATTGGTTTTATTTTCCCTTCCTGTGAGTGTGGCATCGTCCCTATTATCAATCGCTTTTTAGAAAAGAAGGTCCCTAGCTATACAGCTGTGCCCTTCCTAGTAACAGCGCCAGTTATTAACCCCATTGTGCTCTTTGCCACCTATTCCGCCTTTGGCAATTCTTTTCAAATGGCTCTCTTACGAGCTATCGGCTCTATCCTGGTAGCGACTGTTCTGGGTATTTTCCTAGGATTTTTCCAAACCGCTTCTATTCAACGGGCCAACCGCAAGGAAGTCCATATACATGACTTTTCTAAACTATCTGCTGCTCAACGCTTTTTCCAAGTATTTGTGCAGGCCATTGATGAGTTTTTCGATACTGGACGCTATCTGGTCTTTGGTTGTTTGTTTGCCAGCGTGGTTCAGGTTTATGTGCCAACTCGCGTGCTGACTTCTATCTCCGCGACGCCACTCCTAGCCATTCTTCTCCTTATGCTTCTTTCCTTCCTGCTCTCATTGTGTAGTGAGGCAGATGCCTTTATTGGCTCCTCCCTCCTCTCGAGTTTTGGCTTAGCTCCTGTTTTAGCCTTTCTGGTTATCGGACCTATGCTAGATGTCAAGAACCTCTTGATGATGAAGAATTATCTGACCAATCGCTTTATTGTCCAATTCATTAGCATCGTCAGCCTCGTTGTCTTGGTTTATGCTTGGTTTGTGGGGGTGGTCCTATGATTCGATTTCTCATTTTAGCAGGCTATTTCGAAATTACAATGTATTTGCAGCTTTCTGGTAAGCTCAACCAATACATTAATATGCATTATTCCTATTTAGCCTATATCTCTATGATTCTTTCCTTCCTCTTGGCTGTCGTCCAGCTCTATATTTGGATGAAGAATCTGCCCGTTCATAGTCACCTTACCAGTAAAAAAGCCAAAGTCATGAGTATTCTTCTGCTCCTGATTCCCTTGATTGTAGGGATTGGCTTCCCGACAGTGACCTTGGATTCCCAAACGGTTTCAGCCAAGGGCTATCATTTCCCCATCGCGGCTGGCTCTTCCAAAGATATTCAAAATGATGAGGGAACAACTAACCAATACCTCAAGCCTGACACAAGCAGTTATTTTACCAAGTCTGCTTATGAATCTGAGATGAGGGCTGCAGCCAAGAAGTACCTCAAGCAAGATCATATCCAGATCACGACAGAAAACTATATGGAAGTCATGGAAGTGATCTACGACTATCCCGATGAATTTGCTGGAAAAACCCTTACCCTAACCGGCTTCATTTATAAGGATCCCCAGGATCCGGGCAGTCAGTTCCTCTTCCGTTTTGGAATTATCCACTGTATCGCCGATTCAGGAGTCTATGGTCTGTTGACCAAAGGAGCCTCCCAAATCTATGACGATAACACTTGGGTCCAAGCTACTGGAACCCTCAAGATCCAATACCATAAACAGCTTGGCCAAAGTCTTCCGGTCTTAGACATAAGGGAAGCTCATCAGGTAGAAAAACCCGCCAATCCTTATGTTTATCGGGTATTCTAGAGGCCGTTAAACATCTCTCGGTTGTGACCTTTTGGTCCAACCTTTTTTTGTGCTTTCTTCTCCTTTTATTTCCTATGAAAGTCAGAATACTTTTACTTTCAAAGAGAAATTTTCTGAATTTTATGGTAGAATATGGTTTATCAAGTTAGAAAATAGGTATGAACATGTCTTCAAAAGTAATTGTAACCATTTTCGGGGCTAGTGGAGATTTAGCTCACCGCAAACTCTACCCTTCCCTTTTTAGACTCTATAAAGCTGGAAATCTTTCCGAGCATTTTGCAGTGATTGGAACAGCTCGTCGTCCTTGGAGCAAAGAATACTTTGAATCGGTTGTCGTTGACTCCATTTCGGATTTAGCAGACAGTCCTGAACAGGCGCAAGAATTCGCTAGCCACTTTTACTACCAAAGCCACGATGTCAACGATACGGAGCACTACATCAAGCTTCGTGAACTCCAAAATCAGCTCAACGATACCTACCAAGCTGACCACAATAAACTCTTCTTCCTATCCATGGCACCTCAATTCTTTGGTACGATTGCCAAACATTTGAAATCTGAAGGCATTGTGGATGGAAAAGGCTTTGAGCGTTTGATCGTTGAAAAACCATTTGGAACGGATTTGGAAACAGCTAGTCAGCTCAACAAAGAACTGGAAGAAACCTTTGAGGAAGAACAAATTTTCCGGATTGACCATTATCTTGGTAAAGAAATGATCCAGTCCATCTTTGCCCTCCGCTTTGCCAACCTAATCTTTGAAAACATCTGGAACCGTGACTATATCGACAATGTTCAAATCACTTTTGCAGAACGACTAGGAGTCGAAGAACGTGGTGGCTACTATGATGAATCTGGTGCCCTCCGCGACATGGTCCAAAACCATACCCTTCAACTGCTTTCTCTCTTAGCTATGGACAAACCAGCCTCCTTCACTAAGGAAGACATCCGTAAAGAGAAGGTGAAAGTCTTTGAACAATTGGTCAACCCATCTGATGAAGAATTAAAGAAACTATTTATCCGAGGTCAATACCGTTCTGGAAAAATTCAAGGGAAAAAGGACATCTCTTACCGTAGTGAACCAAATGTCAACCCTGAATCCATGACCGAGACCTTTGCCTCTGGAGCCTTCTTCGTTGACAGCGATCGCTTCCGTGGAGTACCTTTCTTCTTCCGTACAGGAAAACGTCTGACCAAAAAGGGTACCCATGTGAATGTCGTCTTCAAACAAATGGACTCTATTTTTGGTCAGGAAATTGCACCAAATGTGCTGACCATCTACATTCAACCAAATGAAGGTTTCTCTCTCAGTGTCAACGGAAAAGAAGTTGGCGAGCAGTTCCAGATTGCTCCCATTTCCTTCGACTATGTAACAGAAGCTACTGCAACTGGTGCTTCTCCAGAGCCTTACGAAAAGTTGATCTATGATGTCTTGAACAATGACTCAACCAACTTCAGCCACTGGAACGAAGTTAGAGCTTCTTGGCAGTTAATTGACCGAATCGAACACATGTGGGCTGAAAATCAAGTCCCTCTTCATGAATATAAATCTGGAACCATGGGACCTCAAGCATCCTTTGACCTCTTAAAGGATTACAATGCGGAATGGGTCTGGCAACCAGCAATTGAAGAATAAATTATCCGACTGACTAAAAGTGCAACAAAAAAACTCATCTCTTTCTTGAGATGAGTTTTTTTGTTTATATCAAGCCTTCTAACAAGCCACGCATAAAGTTCTCAGAATTGAATTCACCGATATCATCGATTTTTTCACCAAAACCGATTAATTTCACTGGAATATCCAATTCTTCCCGAATGGCAAGAACCACTCCTCCTCGAGCTGTTCCATCAATCTTAGTAAGGACGATTCCAGTAATCGGCGTAATCTTAGAGAATTCCTTGGCTTGGACCAGAGCATTCTGACCTGTAGACGCATCCAAGGCCAAGAAGGTTTCATGAGGGGCTGTAGGATCCACGCGCTTGATAATGCGACCGATTTTTTCTAGTTCAGCCATCAGATTGTCTTTATTCTGAAGGCGACCAGCCGTATCAATCATCAAAACATCGACTTGCTCTGCCACTGCTCGTTCCATCCCATCAAAGACCACACTTGCAGGATCTGATTTTTCAGGACCTGTGACAACGGGCACATCCACACGGCGTCCCCATTCAGCCAACTGAGCAACAGCTCCTGCCCGGAAGGTATCTGCTGCGACTAGCATCACTTTTTTCCCTTCCTTCTTGTACTTATGAGCTAGTTTTCCGATAGAAGTGGTTTTCCCAACGCCATTCACTCCCACAAAAAGCATGACAGTCAAGCCATCTTTAAAGTTGATTTGCTCATTGTATTGGCCATCCTTTTCGTAGAGATTCACCAATTTTTCAATGATTACGCGACGCAAGACATCCGGTTTCTTGGCATTTTCCAAACGAGCTTCATAGCGGAGCTCTTCTGTCAGATTCGATGCGACCTGGACCCCTACGTCACTCATAATCAAGAGTTCTTCTAACTCTTCGAAGAAATCTTCATCGACAGAACGGAAGTTGGCAAAGAAGGCATTAAGAGCTGCTCCAAAGCCGGTCCGAGTTTTCTTCAAGCTCCGATTGTATTTTTCTTGAACCGTTTCTGTTGGTTGAGCAATCTCTGGCTCACTTGTAGTTTCTTCTACTACAGGCTCTTCTTCAACCTCTTCTGAAATATCGGATTCGCTAGTAGCTTCCTCTACTGGGAATTCTGCTTCAAGCTCTTCTGTATCTTCAGGTTCGCTAGTTGTTTCTTCTACTGGATTGCCTTCTTCAAACTCTCCTGTTTCTTCTTCTGAACTTTCAGTAGTTGCTTCTTCAATTACTTCCTCGGATTCTTTGGAAAGACTTGAAGTCTCATCTTCTGTTTCATTCTTTGAAAGAACATCCTCTTCAAAGGATTCTTGGGCAGTATCTGATGAAGAATTCAGAGGCTCATCTTCAAGATTCTCATCTTGTAAAGTTTCTACTTCTAGAGTTTGTTCTTCAGGAACAGGGGCAGGTTCGGTTACTTCCTCAGAAGAGGTATCCTGCTCTAGTGGAGAAGCAACCTCTTCCTCGATAGCTGTTTCCTGATTTTCAGACTCTTCTGAAGAAACTTCTTCTTCAAAAGATGCTGTCGACTCCTGCGATGATCGCGCTGATTCGGCAGCTATTCGCTCTTTTAATTCAGCGTAGTAGGCTTCCATTGCCGAGATCTTAGCTTCATCACTTTGTGAAGCCTTTGGTGATACCGGCTCAGCTGGCGAGCTTGCTTCTTTCTCGCTTCCCCCAATCTCTTCTGTAAGTTCTTGGGCTTCTGGTTTTGTTTCTTCTTTTCTTCCAAATAGTCGGTCAAATAATCCCATTATTGACCCTCCTTCAATACATATTCTTCAATCGCTCTTCCGACTGCATCTTCATCATTGGTGTAGTCCGAGACTAGAGTGGCAATCTCCTTCACCTCTTCCACCGCATTGGCCATGGCTATTCCTAAACCTGCCCATTTTAACATGCTGGCATCGTTGGCTTCATCTCCACATGCCATGACTTGACTAGCGTCGATTCCTAAATACTCCACCAAAGCTTCCAAGCCTCGATCCTTTTGCACTCCTTTGGGGCACCATTCCAAGAGCATGTCTCTGGATTTAAAAATCTCAAAACGCTCCCTTAATTCAGGAGAAATCTTTGGAATAGCGCCATCCAAATAGTCCTGTTGAAAGGCGGTTACACACTTATTGTAGGAAATCTGACTGGACAAATCTTCAATAGAAATGGGAATAAAGTTTAAGTAAGGATTATAGAGAGGGTAAAGAGATTCTTGATCAGACACCAGTGTATAAACATCCCCTTCACTGATGGCATCTAGGGGCAAACCAAGGGCCTCGGTCTCCTCATAAATACGGACGACATCATCACGAGAGAAAACTGTCTTCGCAATGATCTCCCCTGTATTCTTTTGTACCAAGCCACCATTAAAAGTGATGGTATATTCATCTGACAAGCCGGCAGTCCCGATCTCTTGAAGCAGAAAATCCATAGCCTTGAGGGGACGACCAGTCGTCAAAACTACCTTGACCCCCTTTTCTTGAGCTGCACGAATGGCAGTCAGATTGCGAGGGGAGATTTTCTTTTCTGAGTTTAAGAGAGTACCGTCCAAGTCTAGTGCGATAATCTTAATCTGACTCATAATTCTTCCTCCATATAGCGAAGGACAGATCCTGTCGAATGGTGGGGCAAGACGGTTTCAGCCAATTCCAAAATCTCTGGACGGGCATTTTCTGGCGCAATTGGATGGCCAACAACCTGCATCATATGAAGATCATTGAGGTTATCCCCAAAAGCTAGGACTTGGTCCCGACTAATGCCCAACTGATCCATGAGGGCTTGGATGGCGACTCCCTTGTCCACATAATCCAAGACAATATCAATGCACTCATAACCAGTGGTCATGGCCTTAACCCCTTCAACATTTTGGGTAACCCAAGCCTCACCTTCTGCCAACAATTCTTGGTCAAAATTAGTGGTCATCTTGAAGACAAGATCATCAATTTCTGAAAAATCCGATACCTTTTGAATCTTTTCATTGTAATTTTGTGAAGCAGCCAGATACTCTGGATCAACGGTCTTAAGAACATAGCTCCCGCGTTTTCCTGTTAACAAGCACTTATTTTTATCGAAATAAGGACATTCCTGCAACTTGGCAATCATGGCTTGGTAAAAATCAGGACTCATGGTCGCCTCATAGACATCTTCACCATGAAACTCAACAACACTGCCGTTTTCAGCTATAAAAATAATCTGATCCTGAACCTCTTTAAAGATTGTCTTCAAAGAGAGGAGAGCCCGACCACTTGCTGCCGCAAAGTAGATCCCTTTTTCTTGAAACTTCTTTAATACCTTTAGGAATAAAGCTTGATCAAATTGATGATTTTCATCCAAGAAGGTCCCATCCATGTCTGTTGCGACTAATTTAATTTCCATTATCCATTCCTTCTATATCTTTCAGCTTCACAGATACAATCTTAGAGACTCCAGATTCTTGCATGGTTACTCCATAGATGGAATCTGCTGCAGCCATGGTTCCCTTACGGTGGGTAACCACGATAAACTGACTTTCCTTATCAAAACGATTGAGATAATCTCCAAACCGTTTAACATTGGCCTCGTCTAGAGCCGCTTCTACCTCATCCAAGATGACAAATGGAATAGTCTTGACACGAATGATCGAGAAGAGGAGGGCCAATGCTGACAAAGCTTTTTCTCCACCACTCATCAAATTCAAGGATTGAATTTTCTTGCCAGGTGGTTGGACAGAAATCTCGACCCCAGCTGATAAGAGATCTCCATCCGTCAGGATGAGATCTGCCGATCCTCCGCCAAACATCTGTTTAAAGGTGACTCGGAAAGATTCACGAATCGCTTCAAATGTCGACTTAAAGCGTTCTTTCACCTCATCATTCATATCATTAATGGTTTCAAGAAGAAGATTCTTGGCTGCCAAGACATCTTCTCGTTGTCCGGAAAGGAAATCAAATCGCGTCTTGACTTCATCGTATTGTTCGATGGCATCGATGTTAACAGGTCCCAGGGCCTTAATGGCTTTTTCCAAGTCTTTTAAGGCTTGCTCAGACTGGGCTAGATTTTCGAGCTCATTGGCCTGTTTAGAAGCCTCTTCAAAACTCATCTTGAATTCGTCTGTCAGAGCCAACATGAGTTTATTCAATTTGTCTGCCAAGCGATCACGATTGGATTCTGCTTTGGCCTGTTGGCGAATCCACTCCTCGTTTTGACGACGAGCTTGCTCCATATGGCTGGCCACATCTTCTGACTGGCCTTCCAAATCCTCCAATTCAAATTGCTTGCGAATCACAGCTTGCTCTAGGGCGGTTTTCTCTTGAAGGGTTTCTTGCAGTTGTTTTTCAAGGACAGAGACATCGATTTGCTCATGTCGGTCTTCTCCCTGCTCAATCGCATATTGGAGGGCCTGAATTTCTCGTTCAGTAGAAGCCAACTCTTGTTGCAAACGTTCTATATCTGTCTGGTCAAAGGTCAGTTGACTCTTCAGTTCTGTTCTCTGCAATTGGAGCTTGGCAATGGCTGTTCGTAAGCTTTCTACTTTCTCAACAATGACATCTTTATTGAGCTTGACTTCTTCAATCTCCGCAGTGACTTGCTCTTTTTCTGACTCAATTTCTTTCAGTCGCGCTTGCAAGTGATCCCGTTTTTGGAGGAGCTCTTGGTCACTCCCTTCATCCAGCTCTGCACGGATAACTTCTAGCAGTCCTTCTGCTTCTACGAGTTGCTGGTGAGCTTGCTCAAAAGCCAGTTGAAGACGTTGCTCTTCTAATCGAGCTCCTTCACCTTGAACTTTCAAAGATTCTAGTTTTTCTTGTGATCGAGTCACTTGTTCCTGTTGCTCTTGAACCTGCTCTTCTACTCCTCGCAAATTCTTCTGAATAGAGGCCAATTCTTGGTACAAGCGATCCAGTTCTGGTTTGATAAAAATCGAATTATTGGTTCGATTCGCCCCCCCTGCATAGGAACCACCTGTGCGAAGTTCGGTTCCATCCAGCGTCACCATACGAACCTGGTAGGCGACCTTACGAGCAGCCACCTTGGCATGGTCAATGGTATCAAAAATAGCCGTGACGCCCAAGAGGTTTTGGAAAATCGACTCTAGGGAAGGATCATAGTCAACCAAACTGCTAGCCATCCCCAGGAAACCGGGACAGGCTTCAATCAGTTCTTGATTCTTTCCAGCTAGGTAGCGTGGTTTAATGGTGGTCAAAGGAAGGAAGGTTGCCCGACCCGAGCGATTCTTTTTCAAATATTCGATAGCCCGTGTTGCTGCTCCTTCGTCTTCTACGATGATATGCTGACTGCTGGCTCCCAAAGCAATCTCTAAGGCAGTCTGATATTCTGGTGAGAAGGAGAGTTTTTCACTGACAGCTCCTACAATCCCTCCTAAGCGAGCCGCTTCTTGCAGGACACTCTTCACACCCGCATAAAAATTGCTATGATTCTTTTGAATCGCCTCCAAACTGTTAATGCGAGCCTGTTTCTCCTTACTCTGATCCAGTAGATCAAACATCTTGGCTTGCCCTGTTTGATAGGCTCGGCGAGCTTCCTCAAACTGTTTCGCTTCTAACTGATAGGTCTCAAGCAAGTGTTTCAGATGCTCTTGAGAGAGTTGATAAGCTTCTTTAGCAACTTGCTCTTTTTCCTGCAATTCTGTCACCAATTGGATTTGATTTTTGTAATCTTCCTTTTTACTTTGTGACAATTGAGCTGAAGCTTCCAATTGATTTTCAATAGTTGTTAATTCATTTGACCGCTCTGCTTCATCCTGCATCAAGGCCACGTATTTTTCACGTAGATACTCGATCACCTGATCTGGATCTTCTGAGAAGCTGGCCAATTCTTTCTCCAGACTTTCGAGAGCCTCTTGGCTCTTTTGGAGTTCTTCTTGAAGACTCTTTGTATTGGCTTGTTTTTCTTCCAACTGATTCCGAAGAACTTGTAGGCGTTCTTCCAGAACATTGACCCGCTCTTGATTTTCCTGACGGCTACGGGCGACCTGTTGTGACTCCAAGCGTGCCAATTCGATTTGTTTCTCTAAATCGCTTAAGAGGCGAGTTAATTCTATGAGGCTAGCCTGATCATCTGATAATTGGTGTTGAAGGGCCTGACGACTCTGTTTCAATCGGAGGCTTTCTGCCTCGTACTCTTCTCTTTTCTGGTAATAAGCCTTTAATTGCTCCTGGATAGAGGCCTCTTCTTGGACTGCTTGATCATAGTCTTTTTTATTGACTTCGATCTGAGCAATCAAAACATCCAAATAAAGGACTTGGCGTTGTTGATCCAATTCTAAGAAACGTTTGGCCACAAGAGCTTGCTTTTCAAGAGGTTTGATTTGCCCCTCTAACTCAAAAATAATGTCTTCTAAACGGTCCAAATTATCCTGGGTTTGGACCAACTTAGATTCCGTTTCCTTACGACGCGTCTTAAATTTAAGAACCCCAGCGGCTTCCTCAAAAATAGCCCGTCTCTCTTCTGGTTTCGAGTTGAAGATTTCCTCGACCTTCCCCTGAGAAATAATAGAGAAAGAGTCTCTCCCAAGTCCAGTATCCATAAAAAGATCATGGACATCTCTCAAACGGACTTTCTTGCCATCAATCTTGTACTCACTGTCACCCGAGCGATAGATATGACGTTCTACTCGAATTTCCTTAGCAGCCTGTTTGATAAAGCCATCCCGATTATCCAGCACTACCGTTACACAGGCGTAATTCAAGGGTTTACGAGTCTCCGTCCCTGCAAAAATCACGTCGGGCATCTTGCCTCCACGTAGGCTCTTGACACTTGATTCCCCTAAGGCCCACCGTAGACTTTCTGTAATGTTTGATTTTCCAGATCCATTAGGGCCAACTACTGCGGTTACCCCTTGGTCAAATATGACCCGAGTCTTATCTGCAAAAGACTTAAATCCTTGAATCTCAATTTCCTTTAAATACATGAGGGATCCACCTTATTTTCCACTGCTTTTTTTGCTGCTTCTTGTTCGGCAGCCTTTTTAGACCGGCCACGTCCTTGACCGATGAGTTTCCCATTGACAGACACTTGAACTTCAAATTCCTTGGCATGAGCTGGACCTGACTCACTCGTCACCTCATAAGTAATCTGTACATCTCCGTGGATTTGAAGGATTTCTTGCAAGCGCGTCTTATAGTCAATCACTTGTTCAAATTGACCTGCCTCGACTTTAGGAATCATGACTTGCTGAATGAAATTCCGAACAGTCTCCACTCCTTTATCCAAGAGCAAGGCCCCTAAAAAAGCTTCAAATAAATCTCCCAAGATGGTATCTCGGTTACGTCCTCCAGATTTTTCCTCTCCCTTGCCAAGTTTGATAAATTGATCGAAACCACAATCACGAGAAAAACCTGCCAGGCTTTCCTCACGAACAATCATGGAACGCATTTTTGACAAATCACCCTCTGGCTTACTTGGGTAGAGGGCAAATAAATATTCGGAAATCACTAACTGGAGAACAGCGTCTCCTAAAAATTCCAAACGTTCATTATGTGAAATTTTTAAGAGGCGATGCTCATTCGCATATGAGGTATGTGTAAAAGCTGTTTCCAACAATTCTGTATCGTCAAAAGTCAGCCGAAATTTCTCAGCAAGAAGGTTATATAAGGCTTGCATCACGTTACTACTTTCTTTCTTCATTTATGCATCTGGATCGAATCTTATGACTCATTTCGTCCAAAAGATACACCCCTCTATTATACCAAAAAAGAGTGCGTATCGCACTCCTTTCCCTTGTTTTCACGATAGGATTTATAGGCTATTCTTTCCTTATCTCATTCTTCTTTATCCGGAATCACTTTGAACAAATAATAACTTATAAAAATAGTTAATCCCACTAGACCTAATTTCACAAACCAGAGTGGAGCCAGGTAAATGGAAATCCCCATCAATAGGTAAATTTGTAGGATAATTCGTTTTTTCCGCTTCTTAGAGATCGACTTTGTTTCCCGATAATCTGCTACATACGTTTGGTACAACTTGGTCCCATGTAACCATTTTTCAAATCGTTGAGAACTTTTTGCAAAACAAGCCATGGCTAATAAAAGAAACGGGGTCGTAGGTAAAATCGGTAAAGGAATCCCAATAATCTCTAATCCTAAGGAAATAAACCCCACTGTCATATACACATATTTCAAACTAACTACTCCTATCCTTCCATTCATTTCAAGCCGACAACACTGACCGAAAAGAGAGTGGGACAGAAATCGGTAATTCGTTAGAATTCGATTTCGTCGTCCC
>CADFQU010000007.1 GCA_902836505.1 Streptococcaceae bacterium | reverse complement strand
GGCCATCTTGGTTGATATGAAGTGGTTTGAGCTTGTCAAATTTAGCCTTCACTTCGGTAACCAAGTCTTGGTCGACATTGAGATGATTGGCTGCTTCCATATAGTCGTGGAAGAGCTGCCAAACCAGAGATTGGTCGAAGGTATTTCCAATCGTAATGGTTCCATGCTCTGGTGAATAGGATGGAGAAGATACCCAACGGTCACTAGATTTGTCGTAGTGCAAGAAGGAATTCCAGAACTTGGCTGTTTCCTTGAGCATTGGATAAATCTTTTCTTTGAGATAGGTCTCATCCTTGGTGAATTTGTAGTAGTCATAAACGTTCTGCATCATCCAAGCATTGGCAGCTGGAGACCAACCCCAATAATAATTCCAACCTGGAGTTGTCCAGCCAAATGGTGTCGCCTGCGTATGAACGAGCCATCCGTTTTCTTGTCCTTCTTTGGATTCGATACCTGCATATTCTTTAGCGGCGATACGGCCATAGTAGCGCATGTCATCAATATAATTGACCATTGGCCTAGCAGTTTCTGCAAGATTATTCATGTAGGCAGGCCAGTAGTTCATTTGTAGATTGACGTTTAGGTGGTAATCTGAGTTCCAAGGTGGATTGTCTACAGCATTCCAGACTCCTTGTAAGTTGGCAGGAAGGGCATCTGTCCGGTCACGAGACGAACTGATGAGGAGGTAACGTCCGTATTGGAAGAAGAGCTCTTCTAGTTTTTGTCCTTTTGTTGGATCATAGGTTTGGAGGGCTTCTTTTGTAGTTTGGCTAGATTTGTTACCGCCAAGATTTAGTTGAACACGGTTGAAAAGACTTTGATAGTCCTTGATGTGGTCCTGTTTTAGAGTTTCATAGTCTTTTTCTTTGGCAGCTTCAACGATCGATTTGACAGTTTCTTCTATATTAATCTCTTTCCGATAATTAGTTTTTGGATTTTGAGCAAAGTTGGTCTTGGCACTGAGTAAAAGGGTCGCATAGCTGGCTCCGGTGACAGTCAAATAACCATCTTGGGCAGTGACTTGTCCATCTGTCTTGATTCCAAGATAAGAGGCAAATTGAAGGCCATTGTCTTTGACAGTCCCTTTGAGCAAGATACCATTTGAATCGGTCGTGACTGCCCCTTGTTTATAATTCGAATATTCCCAAGAATAATCGCCATTCGCAAGTAAATCTTCTGTCAAGCTATTCCAAAGTGTAAAATCGAGGGTCTTATCTCCTTTTTTACTCAAATGGGTCACGGTAACATCGTCAGGATAGCTAGAGAAGGTTTCGCGTTTAAAAGTGGTTCAATCCTGGCTATAAGAAGTAGTCGTGATAGCTTCAGTAATATCTAAGCCACGATGATAGTCGGTAACGTTCTCCAGGCCTTTCTTTTGGTTGTTAAAGACCATAAAGATATCACCAAAAGATAAATAACGACCATACTGAGCATTGTTTGGGCCTACTAGATGTTCTTCGGCTAATTGTTTGGCTTTTTGGCGGTCTCCAGCTTCAAGGGCCTTACGGATTTCTGCTAAGACTTTGTAGCGGTCTTCGTAGTTTCCTCCGTTATAGTCTGTACTATCTGGCTGAGGGCCTCCAGACCAGAGTGTTTTTTCGTTGTACTGGATTCTCTCCTCACCAATTAATCCGAAGACTTTGGCCCCCATCTCGCCATTTCCGACTGGGAGAGCCTGCTTTTCCCAACCATCATAGGTAGCAGCAGCAGGTTGATTGTAGCTTAATTGATAATCTGTTTGTTTGGCCACGGGCGTCTCAACTTTCATCGTTTCCGTATCTATATTCGTCTCAATCGAAGTGGTCGAATTGTCTGTATGATGACTTTCAACAGCTCTATCAGGAGTTGAGCTTCTTTCTTCAGAAATAAGAGCGATATGTGGATTCTCTGACTTGGATCCTCCAGTTCTGTCAGTCGGGCTCTCTATGGCTGGGGCAGCTTCAAGATGGTTGCTTTCGTTTTGACTTCCCACAATACTATCAGCGCCTACCTGGTGTGAGCCGAGAAAAATGGCTCCTAATAACACAGAAGCCGTACCGACAGTTAGTTTGCGGATACTATAACGACAGGATTTTTCCAAAAATCTTTGGTCCATAGAATTCTCCTCTAGTTTTTGAGACCGCTTACATTTTTAGTTAAAGACAGTCCCTTCATATTTATTTCTATCACATCCAATTTAATAGGGAAACAGGAAAATGTCAATAGCTTTTAGATAAGATGCATATTTGAGAGTGTTATTTCTTAAAATAGTAGAGAAGTAGGAGATAAATAAGCTATTGATTTTTGCCATAGAGAATCGGTAAGAGTAAGGCCGACTGGAATGACCTGTACTAATACAATGGTATGAAATTGAAAAACAGTTTATTTTCTAAAAACTAGTCAAAATCCTTTTATTCACAAGGAATCATGTTATAATAAGACCATAAAACGTTTTCAAGAGAGAAGGACAAGACATGGAAAATGAAACAGTTGACTATGGAAAAGTAACAGGAATGGTACACTCTACGGAAAGCTTCGGTGCTGTAGATGGACCAGGGATCCGTTTTATTGTCTTTCTTCAAGGTTGTCAAATGCGGTGTCAGTATTGCCATAACCCGGATACTTGGGCTATGGAAACCAACAAGTCTCGTGAACGAACAGTAGATGATGTATTGGAAGAAGCCCTTCGCTATCGTGGTTTTTGGGGCCAAAAAGGTGGGATCACTGTCAGTGGCGGAGAAGCCCTGCTTCAGATTGACTTCTTGATTGCCTTCTTTACCAAGGCTCAAGAGCTGGGCATCCACTGTACTTTAGACACCTGTGCTCTGCCTTTCCGAAATACCCCTCGTTACTTGGAAAAATTTGACAAACTGATGGCAGTGACCGATTTGGTGCTCCTTGATATTAAGGAAATCAATGATGAACGTCACAGATTTGTAACCAGTCAAACAAACAAGAATATTTTGGCCTGTGCCAAGTATTTGTCTGATATTGGCAAGCCCGTTTGGATTCGCCACGTCTTGGTGCCGGGGCTTACAGACCGAGATGATGACTTGATCGAACTTGGGAAATTTGTTAAAACTCTTAAAAATGTTGATAAGTTTGAAATTCTTCCTTACCATACCATGGGTGAGTTCAAATGGCGGGAATTGGGCATTCCGTACAAGTTGGAGGGTGTGAAACCTCCGACAAAAGAACGGGTTCAGAATGCTAAGGACTTGATGGAAACTGAAAGTTATCAAGATTACCTGAAACGGGTTAAAGGATAAAATAAATCGAGACAGTTGGTTCTTCCAGCTGTCTTTTCTGATGAAATGCATCACTATTCCCTTTCTTTAAACGGAAAAACGTGCTAAAATAGAGTGACTATAGAAATGAAAATGAAGAGGTAGAAACATGTCAAAAATTCTTGTTTTTGGTCACCAAAACCCTGACTCAGATGCCATTGGTTCATCTGTAGCCTTTGCTTATCTTGCAAAAGAAGCTTACGGTTTGGATACAGAAGCGGTTGCTCTTGGAACTCCAAATGAAGAAACAGCTTTCGTCTTGAATTATTTTGGTGTAGAAGCACCGCGCGTGATCACATCTGCTAAAGCAGAAGGTGCAGAGCAAGTCATCTTAACAGACCACAATGAATTCCAACAATCTGTTTCAGATATCGCTGAAGTAGAAGTTTACGGTGTGGTGGACCACCACCGTGTGGCTAACTTTGAAACTGCAAGCCCACTTTACATGCGTTTGGAACCAGTTGGATCCGCATCATCTATCGTATACCGCATGTTCAAAGAACATGGTGTAGCTGTTCCAAAAGAAATCGCAGGTTTGATGCTATCAGGTTTGATTTCAGATACCCTTCTTTTGAAATCACCAACAACTCACCCATCAGATAAGGTGATTGCGCCTGAATTGGCTGAATTGGCTGGAGTGAATTTGGAAGAATACGGTCTTGCTATGCTCAAGGCTGGTACAAACTTGGCAAGCAAATCTGCTGAAGAATTGATCGACATCGATGCTAAGACTTTTGAATTGAACGGCAACAATGTCCGTGTGGCTCAAGTGAATACAGTTGATATTGCTGAAGTATTGGAACGTCAAGCTGAAATCGAAGCAGCTATCCAAGCCGCAATTGCAACTAACGGATACTCTGACTTTGTCTTGATGATTACAGACATCGTCAACTCTAACTCAGAAATTTTGGCTCTTGGTGCTAATATGGACAAGGTGGAAGCAGCCTTCAACTTCAAACTTGAAAACAACCACGCTTTCCTTCCAGGTGCTGTTTCTCGTAAGAAACAAGTGGTACCACAATTGACTGAAAGCTTTAATGCTTAATGATAAACGGGATAACCCATTGTTAAAAAAGGAGTTTCGGCTCCTTTTTTGCTAGGAGGAGACTATGTTAGAATCTGGCGATTTGATTTTTGTGAGGGATCATACGGAAATGGGACAGGCCATCCAGGCATCTACTGGGAACTATAGCCATGTGGCCATCTTTTTGGATGGAAAGTTCTATCATGCCACGGTGGAAGGTGGCGTCCTGGCCCAGTCCCCTGAAGATTTCTTTGAAACTGAGAAGGTATATGACCTATACCGCTATGCAGAGATTGATGACAAAGAAGTCAAAAAGCGAGCAGAAAACCTTTTAGGTGCTCGCTACAATGTTTCCTTTTACCCAAATGGAGATGGCTTCTATTGTTCCCAGTTCATCGCTGAACTGCTCCCTATCTTTGAGACCATTCCCATGAAATTTGGTGATGATGAGCAGCAGATTAGTGATTTCTGGAGAGATTACTATAAAGAACTAGGATTAGCTGTACCTCTGAATCAGCCTGGTACTAATCCCAGTCAGTTAGCCCAGTCTCCCCGTCTACAGTTTAAAGAAAGATATACGGATGATTACAATCATTAATCCCACACGTTTGACACGTCAGCCTTTTTTTAAGGATTTGATCAACTATCTGGATCAGCAGAATGATGTGATCCTGCGGCAAATCAAGGCCCAATTTCCAGATCAGCCGGTGGACAAGCTGATGGAAGAATATATCAAAGCGGGCTTCATCCTTCGAGAAAATAAACGCTACACCCTCAGCCTGCCTTTCTTGGAATCTGCTGAAGCAGTCGACTTGGATCAAGAGATCTTTGTCCGAGAAGATAGTGAGCTTTATCAGGAACTGAAAGCCAAGGTCTTCCAAACAGAACTTCGCAACACGACCAATGCAGCGATTCTCATAGAAGAGACTGACTTCGAGCGAAAGGCACAGACCCTGTCCAATTACTTTTACAAGGTGAGACACCAATACCCTTTGACGGAGGGTCAAGAGAAACTCTATGCCATCTTGGGAGATGTCAATCCCGAATATGCACTCAAGTATATGACCAGCTTTTTGCTCAAGTTCCTCAAAAAAGATGAAGTCCAGCAAAAGCGCAGAGACATCTTTGTCGATAGTTTAGAGGTCTTAGGCTATATCCGAAAAAATGATGAAGGGAAATATGAATTAGCAGTGGACTTGGACAAGGAAAGACTGATATTTTTGAAACACTAGAAAAGGCTAGGAAATTTTCCTAGCCTTATTTGATTAGAGGTAACGTTCAGCAATGGCAGCATCACCTGGATATTCTTCTTTTACGCCATTGACGATTTGGTAGCAGTCAGCTCCTTTTCCAGCGATAATGACGGCATCTTCAGGCTTGCTGGTAGTTGCCATCGCCAGTTGAATGGCTTGCTCGCGATCTGCGATTTTCTCGACAGGGCGCGTGATGAAACTGCTAATCTCTTCAGCGATAGCCAAAGGATCTTCATAGTTGGGGTCATCCGCTGTGAGGAAGACTTGGATCTCAGGATGGTCTTCTAAGAGCAAGCCAAAGTCCTTACGGCGGCTCTCTCCTTTATTCCCCGTTGATCCAAGGACCAGTGAAATCGTCCCTGTCTGATGGGTTTCGACAACAGAGAGCAGTTTTTTCAAGCTATCTCCATTGTGGGCGTAGTCAATGAAAACTTTTGCCCCATTCTTTTGAGTCAAAACTTCCATCCGGCCAGGAACGCGCGTTCTAGCAATTCCTTTTTTGATGTCTTCAAGACTCGCTCCTAGACGAAGGCAGGCGAGACCTGCAGCTACAGCATTTTCTTGGTTGAAGTGGCCGATGAGTTGGGTATCATAATCCCCTGCTAACTTGCCAGTGACAGAAAAGCTAAAGGCTTTTGAGTTGTGGACTTGGTTGGTCGATTGACTACCGTAAAAGTCGTGGTCTTGCTCAGCCACCTGCTCCGAAAGAATCTCAAAATGATCCATATCGCTATTGACGACAACAGCACGGCTATTTTCCATCAAGAGACGTTTATGGTAGAAGTAGTCTTCAAAGGTTGGATGTTCAATCGGTCCAATATGGTCAGGGCTGATGTTGAGGAAGACACCAACATCAAAAGTAAGACCGTAAACCCGTTTGACTAAATAGGCCTGACTAGAGACCTCCATAATCAGGTGGGTCCGATCATTGGCTACTGCCTGGGCCATCATTTCAAACAAATCAATGCTTTCTGGAGTCGTCAAGGTTGATTTGAAGAAGGTCTTGCCATCCAAGGTTGTGTTCATAGTGGATAACATAGCTGGACGGTGGCCTTGTTCAAGAATCTTGTAGGCATAGTAAGCAGAAGTCGTTTTGCCCTTGGTCCCTGTAAAAGCTAAGAGTTTTAGCTGGCGCTCAGGATGACCAAAGAATTCCATGGCAATCAAGCTCATAGCCTGTTTGATATCCGTAACGATAATGGCCGGGATGCTGACCTCAAAGTCCTGCTCAGCGACATACCACTGTAAACCTTGCTCGATCGCTTGCTCCAAAAATTCCTTCTTGAAATTTGCCCCCTTCACAAAAAAGAGGGTCTCAGAGTTGACCTTTCGACTATCGTAGCTAATTTGATTAAAAGAAACACCACTTGCAGAATAGTGGTATTCTCCGTCTTGTAGGATCTCACGAAAGTTGTGATCCTCTTTTAAAATGTTTAGTACAGTTTCTATCTTCATCATAATCCTATTTTAAACTGAAAGACCTTATTTTACAAGTGTAAAGGAAAAGTTTATAATGAAAGAAGACTATAAAGTAGAGGAAACATATGAGTAACGAAACAAGTAATCAACAGGCCCAGATGCTTCGAGGTACAGTCTGGTTAACAGCCAGCAATTTCATTAGTCGTCTCTTAGGAGCGGCTTATATTATCCCTTGGTATATCTGGATGGGCAAACATGGAGCAGAGGCAAACGGTCTCTTTACCATGGGCTACAATATCTACGCTTGGTTTTTGCTGATTTCAACAGCAGGAGTTCCTGTAGCGGTTGCTAAGCAAGTGGCCAAGTACAATACAAAGGGTCAAGAAGAACACAGTTTTGCCATGATTCGTGGTTTCCTTAAGTTCATGTCTTTATTGGGCTTGGTTTTTGCCATTATCATGTATTTGCTTTCTCCAGTATTTGCAAACTTGTCTGGAGGTGGGAAGGACTTAATCCCTGTCATGCAGAGCCTGTCTTGGGCAGTCTTGATTTTCCCTTCCATGAGTGTTATTCGAGGCTTCTTCCAAGGTCATAACAATCTGAAACCTTATGCCATCAGTCAAATTGCTGAGCAAGTGATTCGGGTTATCTGGATGCTCTTGACAGCCTACTTCATTATGAAGGTCGGCTCAGGTGATTATGTTGAAGCCGTGACCCAGTCCACTTTTGCAGCCTTTATTGGGATGGGAGCGAGTCTTCTTGTCCTCGTCTATTACCTCTGGAAAACAGGACTTCTACAGCACATTATCCATCGACCAGAGTCTGATAATGAGATCGATACTAAGGCTCTCTTGTGGGATACCATTCGTGAAGCGATTCCGTTCATTGTAACAGGATCAGCCATCCAGCTCTTCCAAATTATCGACCAGATGACCTTTAGCAATGTCATGTCTTGGTTTACCAACTTCAGTCGTTCAGAGCTCTTGGTTCAGTTCAGCTACTTTTCAGCAAATCCAAATAAAATCACCATGATTTTGATTGCGGTAGCGACCTCTATTGGAGGAGTGGGGATTCCTCTTCTTACAGAGAACTATGTCAAGGGAGATTTCCGGGCTGCGGGTAAGCTGGTTCAAGATAATTTGACCATGCTAGTAGCCTTCTTGCTTCCAGCGACGATTGGAGCAGTAGCCATTGCAGAGCCACTTTATACTGTCTTTTACGGGAAACCAGATTCCCTGGCTTTGGGACTCTTTATCCTAGCGATGCTACAGACTATTATTTTAGGCTTGTATACGGTACTCTCTCCTATGATCCAGGCTCTTTTCCAAAATAGGAAGGCGATTCTTTACTTTGGCTATGGAGTATTGGTGAAACTGATTCTACAAGTGCCTTTCATCTATTTCTTTAAAGCCTATGGTCCTCTTCTTTCTACTACGATTGGTCTCATGATTCCAATCGTCCTCATGTATAAAGAAATCCATGTCGTAACTAAATTTAATCGAAAGACTGTCTTTAAACGGAGCTTATTAACAGCTATTTTAACCTTCATCATGCTATTAGTGGTTTTATTTTCAGCCTTGATCCTCGGCTTGGTCATCAAACCAAATGGTCGAGTGACAAGCATGGTCTATGTAGCTCTGATTGGTGGTGTGGGAATCGTCGTATACGGTGGCCTCGGTCTTCGTCTTCGTTTCTTAGATCGCTTCATTGGTAGCAAGGCAGCTAGTCTTCGAAATAAATTTCATATTTCATAACCAGTAGAGGTTGGGTCTATCCCACCTCTTTTTTTCATTATAGTTTGAAGCTATATCTAGCTCTTGAAAAAGGAAAAACCGAATCATCTAAAGAAGTGATACAATAGAGACAATTGAATTTACGTCCATTGGAGGTTTGTATGAGTCACAAAAAAAATATTAACACCATCCTAGCTCAAGCGGGAATTAAGTCAGATCCAGCAACGGGGGCTTTGATTACTCCGCTTCATTTTTCGACCACTTACCAGCATCCAGAGTTTGGTCAATCTACTGGTTTTGACTATATCCGTACCAAGAATCCGACTCGGGTAAACGCTGAAAAGACCTTGGCAGCTATTGAGAGTGCAGAGCATGCCTTGGTGACGAGCTCAGGTATGTCTGCCATTGTCTTAGCCTTTAGTATTTTTCCTGTTGGCAGTAAGGTCTTGGCAGTAAGAGATCTTTATGGAGGCTCTTTCCGCTGGTTCAACCAGATGGAACAAGAAGGACGTTTTTTCTTTACCTATGCAAATTCTGAAGAAGAATTGGTAGAAGGATTGAAGGGAGAGGTAGATATTCTCTATATTGAAACACCTACTAACCCACTCATGCTGGAGTTTGACATCCAGAAATTAGCTAAACTCGCTCATGAAAAAGGGGCAAAAGTGATTGTAGACAATACCTTCTATAGTCCTATCTATCAACGTCCAATTGAAGAAGGAGCAGATATCGTCCTCCACTCAGCGACCAAGTATCTAGCGGGGCATAATGACGTTTTGGCTGGTGTTGTTGTGACTGATGATGAAGCCCTCTATGAGCAACTCTTTTATAATCTCAACACAACAGGAGCTGTTCTCTCTCCTTTTGACAGCTACCAATTGATTCGTGGTTTAAAAACCTTGGCTCTTCGTATGGAGCGTTCTACCGAAAATGCGCAGAAGGTAGTAGAGTTCTTGAAGGGGCATCCAGCTGTTAAGGAAGTCTTGTATACTGGCAAGGGAGGCATGGTTTCCTTTAAAGTAAGGAAGGAAGAAAAAATCCCAACCATTCTCAACCACCTGCAGGTCTTTACCTTTGCAGAAAGCTTAGGTGGGGTGGAAAGTTTGATTACCTACCCAACGACTCAAACCCATGCAGATATTCCTGCAGAGGTTCGTCATTCCTATGGTTTAACGGATGATTTGCTTCGCCTTTCCATCGGAATTGAAGATGCAAGGGATTTGATAGAGGATTTAGAACAAGCATTGGCTAGATAGGAGTCCATCATGGGAAAAGAACAATTTTTGACTGTCCCTAATCGTTTGGGGCACCACACTAGCAAGTGGAAGGAGTCAGAACAAGATCCTGAACTCCTTCCTGCTTGGATTGCCGATATGGATTTTGAATCCTTACCTGCTGTTGGACAAGCTATTCGAGATTACGCGGATCAATTAGTCTACGGCTATACCTATCCTAGTGAGGAACTTTACCGAGCTGTTCAAGAGTGGGAAAAGACAGAACATGGATATGTGTTTGAGAAGGAAGCGATTGTCTTTATGGAAGGAGTTGTTCCCTCTATTTCAACGGCCATTCAAGCTTTCACCAAGGAAGGGGATTCTGTTCTCATCAATACGCCAGTTTATTCACCTTTTGCCCGTAGCGTCCGTCTCAATCAACGCAAATTAGTGACCAATTCCCTTGTGGAAGAGGGGGGCCTCTTCCAAATTGATTTTGAGCAATTGGAAAAAGACTTTGTGGAGCACCAAGTCAAGCTCTACATCCTCTGCAATCCTCATAATCCAGGTGGTCGCGTTTGGGAGCGAGAAGTCCTAGAAAAGATTGGTCGTCTCTGCAAAAAATATGGAGTCTTACTTATTTCAGATGAAATTCACCAAGATTTAGCCCTGTTTGGTCACAAACATGTGTCCTTTAATACAGTAGATCCAAGCTTTAAGGATTTCACCCTTGTCTTATCGAGTGCAACCAAAACTTTCAATATCGCAGGGACAAAAAATTCCTATGCCATCATCGAAAATGATGCACTTCGGAAATCCTTCCAAGCTCAGCAATTGCGAAACAACCAGCATGAAATCTCTGCCCTTGGCTTTATCGCCACAGAAGTGGCCTATCAGAATGGAAAGGCTTGGTTAGAGGACTTAAAGGAAGTCTTGGAAGAAAATATCGACTACACTGTAGCAGTTTTGCGCGAGCAGACAGATATTGGTGTGATGAAACCGCAAGGGACCTATCTACTCTGGCTTGATTTTTCTGCCTACGGTTTGTCTGAGGAAGAATTACACGCTCGGCTTCATGATCAGGCCAAGGTCATCCTCAATAAAGGAACAGACTTTGGGGTCGAAGGGAAACAACATGCTCGACTAAATGTGGCGGCTCCGAAATCCCTGGTTCAAGAGATTGTTGATCGGATTGTTACTGCCTTTCCTAAAAAAGGTTCATGTGAGGGTTGACTTTTCTATAGGGGAGGAGTATACTCAAGGAGAATAACGGTAGGTGAGGCTACCGCAAGGATACGGATGACTACCGCAAAGCAGTGGAGACACTACTCGTTGGTCAACAGTCCTGATCGCAAAGGTCAAGACTAAGCTCATTTCATCGCCTTGCGGAGCTAAAGCTTGGACGGTCTATTTTTTGAGAAATTTTATTAAAAAATAAACGACAAGTTTCATGAGTCCTACCTGAATGAGGGAGGGCTCTTTTCTTATGCATAAGAACCCTCTCAATATCAAGTAGAAAAGGAGAACACTATGATACAAATCGACGATCATCCCGAGCCGCACATAGCCAGCCAATCGCTGATTTGTGTCATCGGGACTCTATAAGCGTTTGGCTCCTGATGGAAAAGGAGATTCCAATGCAAACAACAAAAGAAAGATTCATTGCTGCATTGCAAGATGCAGAAACAACAACCTTAGCCAACTATCAATCTAGCTGGTCTGGCTTGACGGAAGACCAAGTAGAAGAAAATCGGGAAAGCTATGGAGAAAATGTCCTCACCAAGGGACAGGAAAGCTCTATCTGGAAACGGATTGTTGAATCCATCATCAATCCCTTCACAGTCATCCTGCTTCTCATTGCCCTTGTTTCTCTGGTGACCAATGTTTGGTTAGCCAAACCAGGAGAGGAAGACCCAACGACTTCTCTCATTATCGTCGTCCTTGTTCTTCTCTCAGGGGGGATTCGCTTTATCCAAGAGTTGCGAAGTGACAAGGCTGCTAGCAATCTCTCTCGAATGATTGTCAATACAGCAACGGTGATTCGAGAAGGCAAGGAAGCAGAAATCCCTATCGACGAAATTGTCGTGGGGGACTTGATCAAACTGAGTGCAGGTGACATGATTCCAGCGGATGTGGTCTTACTAGATTCACGAGACTTTTTCGTCCAACAATCTGGTTTAACTGGTGAGAGTGATGCTGTCGAAAAAGTTTGTTTAAAAAAGGCGACTAGCCAAAATCTAGACAGTCTCCTAGAGAGTGAGAGTCTAGCTTTCATGGGGACCAACGTTATCTCAGGTCGAGCAACAGCCTTGGTCTTGGTCGTTGGGGATGAAACCATGATGGGAGCGATTGAACAAACCATCAATACCTACGATGAACCAACCTCTTTTGAACGAGAAATGAACACCATCTCTTGGTTGTTGATTCGACTGATGATGGTGATGGTGCCCATCGTCTTCTTTATCAATGGTTTGACAGATGGGGACTGGCTAGAAGCGGGTGTCTTTGCCCTCAGTGTAGGGGTGGGCTTGACTCCGGAAATGCTTCCTATGATTATCACCGCTAGCTTGGCCAAGGGCTCCATTATCATGGCCAAAGAAAAAGTGGTCATCAAAAAGCTCAACGCCATCCAAGACTTAGGGGCTATCGATATCCTCTGTACGGATAAGACGGGAACCTTGACTCAAGATGAGATTGTACTCGAATACCCACTTGATATTCATGGGGAGCTCGATTTGTCCGTCCTTCGTCGGGCCTATCTCAATTCTTACTTCCAAACGGGTCTTAAAAATTTGATGGACCGGGCCATTATCAGTCGGACAGAACGAGAAGCTAAGAAACATGAAATCGTCAGAGGCTTAGACCAAAGCTTCCAAAAGATTGATGAATTGCCTTTTGACTTTGAACGCCGGCGGATGAGTGTCATTGTCAAGGATGAGCAAGGCCTTGTGAGCATGGTCACCAAGGGAGCCTTGGAAGAAATGTTAGCAGTGTCTCGTTATGTAGAATACAAGGATGAGATTATTCCCCTAACAGACCAAGTGCGAGAAGAAGTCTTGGCAGAAGTAGCTCAGCTTAATGAGCAAGGTCTGCGCGTGCTAGGTGTCAGCTACAAATCAAACCTTGAGGAAGGCTATGCCTTTGAAGTAGCGGATGAAGCGGATATGATCTTGACGGGCTATCTTGCTTTCTTGGACCCACCAAAACCATCTGCAGCACCAGCCATCAATATCCTTGCTGAATACGGAGTTGCCACGAAAATCCTTACGGGTGACAATGAAAAAGTGACTCAAGCAGTCTGTGAAAAGGTGGGTCTGGATGTGGACCGCATTTTGCTGGGTAGCGATATTGACAGTCTTTCTGACCCAGAGTTAGCCCAGGCAGTCGAAACCACTACCGTCTTTGCAAAATTGTCTCCGGATCAAAAAGCACGCATTATCCTTCAACTCAAAGCAAATGGTCACAAGGTTGGCTATATGGGAGATGGTATCAACGATGCTCCATCCATGAAGGTGGCAGATGTGGGCATTTCGGTTGATACAGCCGTTGATATTGCCAAAGAAACAGCAGATGTTATCCTTCTGGATAAGGACTTGATGGTCCTTGAAAAAGGCTTGGTAGAAGGACGCAAAGTCTATGCCAACATGCCCAAGTACATCAAGATGACCGTTTCTTCCAACTTTGGGAATATCTTCTCTCTTCTCTTTGCCAGTATTTTCCTTCCTTTCCTTCCGATGGCCCCTATCC
>CADFQU010000006.1 GCA_902836505.1 Streptococcaceae bacterium | reverse complement strand
ATCAATGAAGCATATGACAAGGCCTATCAAGAAGAAAAGAAGACGAAGATCGTAGTCTCAAAAAGAAATTGGCGCATTTTTTCCATTGGGATGGGGATTTTTTCTGTGGCGACGATTACGTTAGGCGCTTTCGCAGCATATTTTTATTTTTGGTCTATTCCTGTTCAGAAAGCAACTGTCAGTGCACAGAGTCAGTTTATCTCTAAACACTATGATGATGTGGCTGATGAATTACAAGAATTTAAGGTGAATCGCTTAGGGAAGGAAGCGAAATATGTTTTAGCCTCTTCCTACGTTCACTTAGATGACTTATCTGAAGAGCAGAAATCAAGTGTTTTAAATACAATTACTCCATCTAGCGAAGAGAATCTGTTAGATTATTGGATCTATCTGGGAAGGGGAGACTATAAAAAATCTCTCGATCTAGCTCAGAATATTGGAGATGATCAGTTGACCCTCCATGCCTATACGAATTTGTATGAACAGACCCGTGAAGATAAAAACATGAAGGGTGCGGACAAACAAAAGAAATTGAGTGAATATCGTAAGGAAATTGAAGAGCTCTCTAAAAAACTAGGGGTAAAAGTGGGTAACGAAAAAGATGAGTAGGGAAAATAATAAATTATTTAACAATACAGAAAAGGATCCGACAGATAGTGGTATGTTGGATCAAATCAAAGTAGTTATATTTGGTGATAGATTTTCTTTGCTCACTTTTACAGAGGGAGACAGTGCTGAGGACCAAGGACTTTCTTTCAACGTAGAGAATGGTAAGATATACTCTAATGGACAGGAGTTGGCTACGGGGAAAAATATCATTGGAACGAAGACGGTCTATGTACTGGACGAAGGGCAGAATATTTTTGTCAGTTATATGTCGCCTCCGGCTGAGGATTTTGTTATCTCAAAAGAGAAGGAGTCAGACCTCAAAATTCAATCAAATACCTATGTCCTATTTTCCAACGGTAAAGTGTACGTCTATCCAAATGGTAATGTTTTCTACCTAAATGACCAATTGGGTACTGCTGATGTGATTGCTGATTTTAAACAAGGGGATAGTCTTTTTGTTGAGAACTACCTTGTAGAGTTTTTAGAGGATCAGTGGAAAATTTCTTCATTTGTGGAAAAACCACATTTTAACAGCCAAACCGTATTATTAAAAGCTAAAAGATCTATCTATCCTGCCAATTTCCCAGTTTATCGGCGGAGTCCTCGTGTGCTACCTACTATCTACGATAAGAAGCAGAGAATTGAAAAGCCCAAGAATCCACCGACAAAACCCAAAAATGCGATTTGGCGAGCAATCGTTCCTCCTATTGGGATGGTAGCTCTTTCTGGATTAGTAGTCGTTTTAATGGGAAGAAATGCTATTATGATGCTGAGCATGGGGGGGATGAGTATCCTTACCGCGGCTTTCTCCATTACAAGCTATTTTTCTGATAAGAAAGAGTACAAACAAAAGAAGATTTCAAGAGTTGAAGATTATGAGTCGTACTTATTGAAGCAAGTATCTACTCTGCAAAAACACTATGCAGAAGAGAAGAAAATCCTTTTTTATCAGCAACCGAATATAGAAACGTTGATTGAAATGATCAAGCATTACGATGAACGTCTTTATGAACGCTTGCCTTTCAATGAAGATTTCATGACGGTTTCACTAGGATTGGGTGAGATGGATAGTCAGCTTCAAATTGATTATCAAACGGACTATTTAACCAAAGATAAATTAACTATATTTTCTCAAGATTTATTAAAGACCTATGAGAAACAAAAGGGAGTTCCTGTCACCACTACACTGGCTGAAAATATTGTCGGACTTGTGGCTAAACACGATATGGGGCAGTTGTTCATTCAGCAAATTTTGTTGCAGATTGCTGCTTTTCACTCTTATCATGATGTGATCTTTGTTAATTTGAGCTCCCAAGAAGATTATGATCAAATTTGGAAGAAATGGAGATTTTTACCTCATTTTCTATTACCAATGATTAATGTTCGTGGATTTGTTCATGATGATCGGACAAAGGACGCTGTGCTGACAAGTCTGTATCAGGTATTGCAATCTCGTTTTCAAGAAACTGACCAAAAGAAGAGGACCTTTTTGCCTCAGATCGTAATTGTCATTTCAGATGATCGATTGTTATCTGGACATGCGATTAATGAGAGCCTTTCAAGACCGGACTTGGCTTCCTTTGGGGTGACAGTTATTTGGGTTAAAGAAAGTCGACGTCAATTACCGGAGACGGTTACCACACTGATTGATTTGAAAAATAGAGATACCGCTACATTAATCAATAACAGGGGGCTATATGTCAATCAAGATTTTACTCCCTACCCTATGAATATTGATTATGAGCCAGCTATCCGTCATCTAAGTAACCTTATTCATGAGGAGACGCAGAAGAATGCTCTCCCTGATGCAATTACTTTCTTAGAGCTTTATAATGTAGAACATGTTGATGACTTGAATATTGCCAATCGATGGGTCCATGGCGATACATCGAAGAGCTTGGCAGTTCCACTTGGAGTGCGTGGTAAGGACGATATTGTTCAGTTAAACTTACACGAACGTGCTCATGGGCCTCATGGTCTTGTGGCGGGTACTACAGGATCAGGTAAGTCTGAAATTCTACAGTCTTATATGCTGTCGTTAGCATTGAATTTTAGTCCAGAAGATATTGGCTTCCTTCCAATCGACTTTAAGGGTGGAGGGATGGCAAACTTATTTAAAGATTTACCACATCTATTGGGTGTCATCACGAACTTAGATGGAGCAGGAATTCAACGTGCCCTAGCTTCAATTAGAGCTGAGTTGCAAAAACGTCAACGTCTATTTGGAAGATATGGAGTTAACCATATTAATGGCTATACCAAATTATACAAAGAGGGACGTTCAGGAGCTGAGGGAGACTACCCTACAGAGCCCCTGCCTCATCTATTCTTGATCTCGGATGAATTTGCTGAGTTAAAGCAAAATGAACCGGAATTCATGACAGAGCTGGTATCAGCGGCACGTATTGGACGTTCTTTGGGAATTCATTTGATTCTCGCTACTCAAAAACCATCTGGAGTTGTTAATGATCAGATCTGGTCTAACTCTCGTTTTAAATTGGCATTGAAAGTTGCGGAAAAAGCTGATTCAAATGAAATTATCAAGACTCCAGATGCTGCAAGTATTACTCAACCAGGTCGTGCCTATTTACAAGTCGGCAATAACGAAATTTATGAGCTATTCCAATCAGCTTGGAGTGGTGCGCGCTATGCACCTACAGTAAAATCACGAACCGAAGAAGTTGATAATCGTATTTGGTTGATTAATGAGCTAGGACAATATGAACTTGCAACGACAGATCTCTCTTATTTAGAAGAAGAAGCTGTAAGTATTGATCCTAACGCTGACGAAACAGAACTTGATGCAGTTGTTGAGTATATAGCACAATATGCCAAGAGTATCGACCTCCGTATGCCAACAAAACCGTGGTTACCTCCTCTTAAAGATGAGATTACTTCACCGCTTTTAGTTCCAAAATGGTCAGAACGTAAACTCCATAAGGCTCCTTTTGCTTTAATGGATGTCCCTTCAGAGCAAGCGCAACATGTGTTAGAGTTTGATCTTGAAGAATTCAGCCATAGTATCATTTATGCTTCGCCAGGATTTGGTAAGTCTCAAGCGCTTCAAACGCTAGTCATGAACTTCGCTCGATTGAATAGTCCAGCTCAGATGCATTTCAATTTATTTGATTTTGGAACCAACGGGCTATTCCCGTTGAAAGGATTGCCACATGTGGCGGACATCGTCAATTTAGATGATTCAGAAAAATTATTGAAGTTCTTGAAGACTTTACAGAAGGAAATCCAAAAGCGTCGAGATCTATTGGCTGAATATGGAGTCACTTCCATTGAACAGTATGAGCAAAAAACTGGTCAGTCTTTACCATTTATTTTAAATATTGTAGATTCATATGACACCGTTCGTGATCATCCTTTGGAAAGTTCTATTGAGTCAGCTTTCCATCAGGTGCTTCGAGAAGGGGCAAGCTTAGGAATTTATTTGATTGTCACAGTCCTTCGGAATACGACTATGAAGTTAAGTATGCGAAGCAACTTTGCTACTCAATTTGTCTTATACTTGGTAGATAAGGATTCCAAGAAAGATCTGATCGGCTTCGATGCTCTTGCTGATCAAGTAATCCCAGGTCGTGGTCAGATTCGATTTGATGAACCAATTCGATTCCAAGTTTATCTTGCAACTGAGGGTGGTTCAAATCTTGAACGATTGCAAAGTCTGGAGACAGCTATTGAATCAATGGATCAAGCATGGGATGGACCTCGACCAGAAGCTGTTCCGATGCTTGCAAATGAAATCACATTTGAAACATTTGAAGATGATCCTGCTGTTCACAATGAACGTCAATTATTCAATATTCCAATTGGTTATGATAAAGAAACAACATTGATTCGCTCGATCGAACCAATGAATTATGACTTTATCCTGTTGATGGATGATACACCTTCTCAAACGTATAGTCTGGAACGGACACTATTATCTGCTTTTTCAGCCTTTTCTGGGAAAGTCAATCGCGTAGTGGTAGACACTGACGGACGATTTAGCGGAATGAATGACTACTTTGATACTATCATTGAGGAAGCTACGATGGGTCAATTCCTTAATGAGCTATTAGGAATTATTCAATCAGGTATGCGTAGAGAACAACCGATGTTTGTTTATCTGCCTGATATTAACTTAACCGGCGATAAGATTATGCTGACGGATAAAGATGTCAATACTTTATTTACAAAATCATCAGCGGTAAACATTCATTTGATTTTCCATGGTTACCAAAGTGGTATCGTTACTAAATTCACACCATTCTTCAAGAGATTACGACAAAATGTCCCAATGGGAACTTTTGGTACCACCTTTAATGAGCAAAAAGTGGTTCCTGGTCGTACTAAATACAATGAGCCATTGGTGGAACTCAATGAGACTCAGCTATTCATTGGTAGGGATGTGTATCGTCTAAGAATACCACAAGATAAGTAGATACAGAAAGTTTCCATAAGATTTTCTGAATGTGTTATAATAGAAGAAACTCTACAAGCGATTTTGTTTCTACTGCTTGTGGGGAAGGGCATCATTTATATTTTTTGATGAAAAGGTAAAATCATTTTAGGAGAAAAAAACCATAATGAGTATGAATAAAATTAAAAAATACTTACTTGGAAAAGGGTTGATTATTTTATGTTTGGTGATGACGGTTGCTATTCTTGCCTATATGGCGCAGTCAGATAAACTTTCATTTGTCCTTGGAAGTAAGGAAAAGACACACCTTCGTATTGGGATTGTAAACCAGGACGAAGGGGATCAACTAAACAATGTTTCCTACAATTTTGGTGAAGATTTTACAAAATTGTTAGCAAAAGATGAAAGTGGAAAAACTAGTTGGAAAGTCATGTCTAGGGACCAAGCGGAAAGTCAATACAAAGATAATTCACTAGAGGCAATTATTTATATTCCAAAAGACTTTTCACATAATGTCTTACAGCTGTCTAGTTTTAATCCTGAAAAGGCTAAAATCACCTATAAAGTAAAAGAATCTGTCAAAAAAGAACAGTCGCTTGAAATGGCTCAGCAAGTAGGAGAATACGTTAACAGCTTAAACCAGGAAACCATTCGCTTGTACTTTACAAGTGTCGTTAATAATCTTGATGATGCTAAAATTCAGATGAATACCATTGTTGGCGATGAGTCAAATATCTATAATTCTTTGACTACTTCAATCTTACAGCCGGCTGATCAAAGTATAAAATCCTTAGATACGATCCCTTCGATTGCGGAGAGTGTTCAATCCTCTAACAGGTCTTTCGAACAGTCTGTATTAAATTTCAAAACCTCAACTACGGATCTATTAAAAGCTAATGCAGAATCTCTGCTAGGTCAGACTGATTCGATTTCAAAATATAAAGCAGTGCAATCACAAGTTGCTAATCATAATGCCCAAGTTGCAGGCAATTCTTCCAAGAATCAGTATGACAAAGACAACAATTTGTATCAAAACTTATACAATAGTACAAATGATTCTTTAAATATTTTTGGAAATACTGAGATGCCGACGGATCCAAATATCCCACCATCTTATTTAGTACAATTATCTCAGCGTATTGATAACTACAATCAAAGAATTACTGGTTTCCAAACGCAAGTTACTCAAACTCAGACAGAATTAACAGCGTTAAAGACGTCTCTAGAGGGTTCTCGTACGCAGATTGCTCAGAACTACTTTGATGGAACTATTGTAGACACCTCTACTTTGGGAGATAATGAGTCTGATATTACGAAAGCTGTCAGTGCTGGAGTAGATACAAAAAGTGTAAGAGAAGCACTAGCTAAACAAGTAGTTTCGACCTTATCAAGTTCAGATCGGTTGCCTGGAGACTATGACAATCAAGTCAATAGTACCATTGCCTCCATTAGTGTCAATCCTGCAGACTACACTAGTCTATTTACTAAACTTAAGGAACTAGGTGCTTTAACAGACACACAAATCGCTTCATATAATTCTAAATTAAACTTACTGACACAGTACGCTAGCGTGAAAGGTTCGACTACAGGGTCAATGCCAGGTTATACATTTATAACAGTGGCTAATGATGTATTACCATCAACTGACTCAAAAACAGTGACATTGGATAATGTCTATCCAGAAGTAACAACTGAGAAAAGTGGAACAAATAAATACAACGCTACTCCAATTAGTGTTGCAAATGTTCATGTTGAAGGAGCTAAGTCAGCTACGGTAGTTCCAAATACAGCGACTATTTCAAACCCAACCTCTATTCAACTGCAGATCCAGTATACTCCTGATTATGGACTTAACACGATCTCGTTCGACCTTCAGGTTGGCAGTGAGAAGATACCTATGCAGTACAGCTTCTTCTATGACAAGAATAAGGGTAGTGAAGCTTTGATTCAGAGCGATTTGTCTACTGTTTTTGAGCAACTTTCCCGAATCGATACAGCAGCAACTACCATTAAAAATATCTATGGTAGTCCATCCTCGTCCTATGCTGTGGATGTTGCTAATCCTGCAGGTGATTCTGTTGCTAAGATGTATGGAAATGTTTCGGCAGCTTCTGTAGCTGATAAATTACAACAAAAAGATGTTGATCAATATCGGAAATCAGGAATTGACCTATATGTTAAGTTGAGTATGCAGATAAACCAGCTTCAAGCACAGATAGATTCCCTTCCGCAACTTCAAGGTGCTGAACTTCCAAATAATTACTTTACAGCCAGTATCGAAGATCTAACTAAATGGTATCAAGCGGCAAGTGCTAAGCTAAAACAAGAATATGAAGAATGGCAGAAAAATGGTCCAGAACTCATAGAAGTTTCTGCAACAAATTCAGGAGATGGCTTAGCAACTAATAAAATCTATACAACTGATGAAAGTAGTGACGGTTTGCTTGATATTGTTACCAGACTTGCATCAAGTACCAAAAACACTTCTGAAACGATTAACTCAAATGGAAGTGTAATCGGTTCTATGGAAACACAATTTAACTCTTTATCAGAACAGTCTAAAAAAGTTCAAGAAGAAGTGAAGCAAGTTCATCAACAAACTGAGACGCTCATTAAGAATCAGAGCAAGAATATTGAAGAGAGCACGGAGTTTAATAAAAACTTCCAAGGTGTACTTTCAAATGCTCGATCAAACGGAACAGATAACCAAGCAGTTCTTAACTTCTTGGCAAAACCAATTGTAACTGAAAAGACTAATCAATCGAGTGTCTTGTCAACTACGCCAATATGGGCCTATCTACTTGTTATTTTGCTTCTAACAAATATCGCTACTGGATTGATGATCAGAGAGTATTCTCGTCAAAAGAGAGAAGAAGCTGCTGAAAAAGAAGAAGAGGAACACTTTGAATAGGTGTCATTCTGCTGTCTAAGATTGCATCTAAATCAATGGTAGTAGACGATAGAAACTAGATTTCGAGAGGCTGGGACAAAAGTCCTAGCCTCTCAATTATTTTTGGATTGTTGAGAAAGACGCAGTGGTTGAGTGGGCTCTACTACACTGATTTCATCAGCTTTTACAGCCCTACTCAACTGTGCGGAGGTGGGACGACGAAATCGAATTCTAACGAATTACCGATTTCTGTCCCACTCTCTTTATAATAGAAGGAGTATGGTATGGTTTTTGTTATCTTATTTATTATTTTAATGCTTGTCATTCTTGTTTTCGTTGTGGGGATTGTTTATTGGGCCGTCAGTTATGCTCAGAAAAGCAATAAGGAGTATCAGGCTTTTGCTTCCTTGCATGGTTACCAATTTGATCGAGCACAGGGGAATGACTATTACAGAGATTATTCGAAGAAGAAGATGGATCAGGATCGGACCATCACTCCTTTCCAAAGTCCCTTTGTTGAAAAATATGCCAACTTTACGCACTATCCATTTGGCCGTGGTTATGAGCGAAAGGTAGCCTATGTGATCTCAGGTGTCTACAAGGACTGGCAATTTAGAGCCTTTACCTATCATTTCGTAGGCAATACTCTGGAACAAACAGGGCCTGGCGGAGTCTTCAGTGTGGTCATGATTGAGTGTTCTCAGGCACCGCAGGTCCAGCTGCCAGAACAATTCTTTTATGAGAATGGGGTGTTGTGCGACTACCAGCATGAAAATCTCAATGTTGAAACCCTTCATGATAGGATTGAAAAATTGGGAGAGTTAGCAAAAGGCATGTAGGGATGAGCTATCTGGAGGAAATCTTCAAAAAAGGTCCACTAGGATGATCGAGATAAGAGGCTGGGACAAAAGTCCTGGCCTCTCAATTATTTTGGGATTGTTTAACAAGACGCAGTGGTTGAGTGGGCTCTACTACGCTGATTTCATCAGCTTTTACAGCCCTACTCAACTGTGCGGAGGTGGGACGACGAAATCGAATTCTAACGAATGACCGATTTCTGTCCACTCTCTCTTGTGCTCAGATCAATTCTGCTACCTAGCATTTATGGTATACTAGTTCTATGTAAATTTCCCCGATCCTATGAGTCTAGGGCTGTTTTTACAAGTGAGTGAAGGAGCTCGAGTTCTTTTGTAGGAGAGGGAAATAATAAAATTTTAGGAGTGTAAAATCATAATGGGTAAAATGAAAAAAATAATGGCTGTGGTTCTTCTGTCTCTTTCTTTGGTTCTGATAGCGGCTTGTGGTACGTCTTCGGCTAAGCTCGAAGGGGAATGGAAAGTCCAAACAGGAGATAAGAAAAATGGTGTGCTAGTCTTTACCAAAAACACTGTGACAGTAGACGGGGAAGAATATCCCTATAAACAAAAGTCTATTGAGAAAAAAGGGAATCTTGTATACTACAAAATCGAGCAAAATGGTGAGTCTTATTCAGTGATTTTCCCAGATCAGGATAGAAATATTGCCATCATGATCCAACCGAGTTCGGAAAAGGATGATTTGAGCGGACTCTTGCTGTATGCAATGAATAAAAAAGAGCAACCAAGCTACGAAGACTATGGCAAAAAATACTTGAAATAGACTTGGGTGAGAAAGGGACAGATATGTTTTTGAGAAGACGTCGTTTTTACTTGAACCAATATTATGACAAAGCTATTTATTATGATCGTAAGACTCACGAAGTTTTAGAGGCGCCAAAGAGTAAACTATTAGATACAGAGAAATCGAGCAGGATGAATCGGCATATTCCTTTATTAGTTGTTCTCTTTATAGCTAGCGGAAGTGGCATTTCTTCCTTCTTTAGTCTATTTTTACAAGGAACTTATAGCATGACAACTTTTTGGAGTGTTATTCTTATCTGGATAGCAGAATTTGCTTTTATCACTCTCCTTGTAGAACGAGCCTTGTATAGAAATGTCAATAAAGCTCAAGTGACTACCCAAACGGTTTGTCTGACTACTATGATTTATCCCGATGACGAAAATCAAGACGAAGAGGAAAAGACGGAAAAAGGTTTTAGTAAAGGTGCTTTTTTATATTTTAATGCACTCTTATTTACTATTCCTGCAGTAGGTTTCTACTATGTCTATGATTTTATTTCCCGCTTTAAAGACTTGTTGGGGCAACCGATTGGAGGAGAGATTTTTAAGATTATATTTGCAGGTCTTTTGTTGGGAGTTGCTTTTGTTGGGTTCAATCAAAATAATTTCGTTAGAATCTTGAAATTGTCACAACGGTTTGAGGAGGGGAAAATTAGTGTGATATGTAGAGCTGATGACGATCCAGATGTCTATCTAGAAGTGAGCGTCGGACCGGATGGAGCTATTTTGACAAAAGAATTACATAAATAACATTAATGGACTTTTGATGTTTTAAGATGTAGAGCTTAATTTTTTTAATGTCAAGAGATGCAATAGTGATTTTTTGACTTCAAGTAACTAAATTGTCAAATTAAGTTAGACTTTTCAAGTAACTCAGAAAAACTTGGACAGAAGAATGAAAACCAAGTTTTGAAGTAGAAGCTAGAGAATGGCAATGATGGAAAAAAATGAGTGGGAAATAGGTTCTTGGATAAAATCAATCTGACCAGATAAGGAGAGGAATTTTATGACAAAAGTTTCAAAGAAAAAGAAAGCTTCAAAGAACAAGAAAGTAGTGACCGAAGAACGCTACCACGGCCCTTTGATTACAGATGGTGTCGTCCTAGGTTATATTAAATTTTATCCTTGGATTAGTCTACCTATTAGTTTGTTTTTATATTTTGGTGGGGGCTATGAGGATGATATTGGAATTATTAAAGTTATATTTCTTACCTGTGTCATCATTAATGTAGTGAGTGTTCTCTTTGGACGTTTTAACTCTTTGATAAACCGCTTTAAGTCTTTGACCTACATTTTAATTGCTTTAGTGTCTTGGACAGTGTGGGTCTGCCCAACCTTTATCGCCTTATTGATGTTCGTCACAAACGACGAAGATCCTATTAGTGCACGAACTGTCTACGATTCGGATTTGAGTCTATTTTATGTTATCCCAATATTGTTACTTTTTATCTTTGTATGTGGTCTCTATGCTTGGTATTACTTACCTCAAAATCAAGGGAAAATTTGGAAGATTAACCAGTGGGAGACATACGGTGTTAAAGCAAAGGGTAAGAAGAAAGAACTGCTGTTCAATTTTAGTGTAATCTTTGGAGTTGTTATGTTTATTCCAGCTCTGTTAACTGGCTATGTTGTAAATATTCTTGGTGTCTTATTGGGAATTCTATTTACATTGACTTTACCAGCTGTTGTTATAGATGCTATTTATGCGGCTATCTATATACGCAAACACCCAGAATATGAAGAGTAGAAGTGAGTCAATCAGCCTCATAAGAGCAGTAGTGGTTAAATGACAAACCGCCGAAGATCTATCTATCAATAGTGTCATAAGATTGGAGGAGTAAATGTCTTCAGAAAAACAAGCAAATTGGAACCTTGGCTGTAATCTATTGCTTACAGCGGTCCTGGTAGGTGTTGTCTTTTTATATGTTTCAGTCAAAAATGCCTACAATCACATGCTGCAACCCGGGCAAAGTGTAACAATCCGAGTCCTTCCTAATACAGACCAACTAGAGTATAGTTCAGAATTGATTTTAAAAAAGAAGGACAGTCAAAAAATTAAATTATCTGGGATGACGGTTTGGTCTGAACAATTTAGTGATGTGTTATTTGAAGTGGAAGGACATAAGGTTGTGAAGATTGGAGATACTGAAAATGGTTCTAAGGAGCTTCCTAACAATCAACAGAATATTCAAGTGGTAGAAGATGGGATTGTCGTCACCTACCTAGGCGAGAAAGTTTTTGATGTCACGAATAATAAGAGATTTACCATCACCATCACCAATGTGGACGATAAACCAGCCCACTTTAAAGCGCGAGTGGTGGATCGGTAAACTGGACCTCCATCTACTCTAGTCGCTTTAGCCCCAAAAATTGGGGTGATGTGACCGTCAAGGAAATTTGGAGAGAGGATCTTGGAGCAGACTAGTGACAGGTCTCAATCTGAGTTGCTGAGGAGGAATGAGGGAGCAGTGCGTGTGAAAAACAAAAGAGAACAACTTAATAAATGGAATCTAGGATGTTCTGGAGTAGTTGCTATTGTAGCAATTGTGTTTACATGCTGTATTTATTTGTATTTCAAAGATGCGAGTTACACCTTGAAACCAGGCGATTCCATAGTTTTAAAAGTTCCGACCTCAAAACAAAAAGAATTTTCCCCCAAATTATATCTATTTCAGATTTCTGGAGGGAAATTAGAATTATCTGGGAAAACCTCATGGTGGCAGCGTGGAGAAGGAAACCTTGTAGGTACTAACTATGATGTTTTGAAGCAAGAAATTAGCGAAATCTACTCATCATCAAGCAATATTCCAACAAAAATAATAAAAAATGATCCAAATAACAGTATCTATTTATCAAAAGAAGGTGTCGTTCTTCAATCTAAAGAATCTTGGGAATTTGAGATCCCATCCTCAAAACAAATAAAAATCACGAATATTTCAGACAAAGAGATTAGATTTGAAGCGCAGGTGACAGGTGAATAGAAGAACCGCCAAAATATAACTTGAATTTTTAGGGTTAAATTGATGAATGTGTCAGTTCTCCTAGAAAAGATTAGGTTTGTAGATAAGAAGTTGTAAATAATGGAATTGAATCATCAAATTTTTGGAAAAATAAACTATAACTATGGTTGGACTCAAGATATTACGGTAACTATTTTTGGTAAGAAGTCTGTCTTAGAAATGAATATTGACGCAGATGCTGATGGAGAATTTGAAGTCAATCAAGAAAGAGCATATATCTTTTTTAAAGAGCACTTAGATGAAATTATCAAAGAATCGAATACTGCCATCGTGTCATACTATAATAATGAAATAGCAGGCATTGTTTTGGGTTACACCAATATCGGCGAAAAACAATATTTTTTGGATAAAATTGGAGATGAGGAACAAATTTATTCTCTGTTGAAACCCAAACAAATTATGTTCCCTTTGACTTTTGATGAACATGTTGAAGAATTTGGTTTTATATGTGATTGTGATTGGGACAAGGAAAACGGAGTAGGGATAAAGTTTACCAATGGTATTCTGTCTGAGATTGGATCTCAAGACATCCTTCTATAGATATTTCTTTCTCCTATAACTGACTAGTTCAAGAAGAAAACGGATTACTCTAACCACCTTTGAGGTGGTTTTCTTTATGACTTGATCAAAGCTGGTACATATAGTTTATGGTATACTAGAGGCAGAGTGAAACGTGGATAGGAAATCAAATCGGAGGAAAACATGCTAGAAAACTTTATCAAAGTGGCAGATATGCCCCAAGAAGTGATTGAAAAATACAAGGACCAAGTCCCTACTGAATTGGTTCAAATTTGGCAAGAGGATGGTCTAGGAACATTCTTAGATGGTTATCTAAAAGTCATTAATCCAGATGACTATCTTGAGCTTCTCCAAGATAGTTATTTCAGAGGCGACATCGCTATCCCTATGTTCGTAACAGCATTTGGAGATATTGTTACCTGGGAAGAGAATGCCTATGTGGGAATTGTCCAATACAATATTCAGGATTTAGATATTATTTGTAAGGGAATGGATTTATTCGTTCAATATTTAGATAACGAATATATTACAAAAAAATTTGAACTTGATTTATTTAGACAAGTTGTGTCAAAACATGGTACTCTGTCTTATAACCAGTGTTTTGGTTTTGTGCCACTCCTGGCATTAGGAGGCTTTAAAGATGTGAATCACATGGATAAAGTCAAAGTTCTGGAGCACATTTACCTCATGTACCAACTCACAGGCGGAGTGTTTGACGATTGATAAAAAAGAACCACCCTTGCGGTGGTTTTTCGATGAAACGAGGTGTTAGCTAAACAGTAAGTTGTTGGACGAAAAGAAATCCTGTTTTTAAAGAGTTTTTTATTCGATAAAATGCCCCGTATTTAGATCTATTACAATATATGGGACAGTGACAAAATTCGAACTATATTAAGCTTCATTGACATTGTCTTTTTTTGTTTTTATATCATTTGATTTACAGTGATACATATGATAA
>CADFQU010000005.1 GCA_902836505.1 Streptococcaceae bacterium | reverse complement strand
GTGGTAACATCTCAAACTTCTCACAGCTTGCCGGTATGCGTGGTTTGATGGCTGCTCCAAACGGACGGATTATGGAATTGCCGATCCTTTCAAACTTCCGCGAAGGTTTATCAGTACTCGAAATGTTCTTCTCTACTCACGGTGCTCGTAAAGGGATGACAGATACGGCCCTCAAGACAGCCGATTCAGGTTACTTGACTCGTCGTTTGGTTGACGTTGCCCAAGACGTGATCATTCGTGAAGATGACTGTGGAACTGACCGTGGACTTCTGATTACCTCTATTACAGATGGTAAAGAAATGATTGAACCATTGGAAGAGCGTTTGACAGGTCGTTATACCAAGAAATCTGTTAAACACCCTGAAACAGGAGAAGTCATCGTTGGTCCAGATACCTTGATTACAGAAGATATCGCTCGTGACATCGTCAATGCAGGTGTTGAAGCAGTGACCATCCGTTCTGTCTTTACATGTAACACCCGCCATGGTGTCTGCCGTCACTGTTACGGTATCAACTTGGCGACTGGTGATGCAGTTGAAGTTGGTGAAGCAGTCGGAACCATCGCAGCCCAATCTATCGGGGAACCTGGTACACAGCTTACAATGCGTACCTTCCACACGGGTGGGGTTGCCTCAAATACCGATATCACGCAAGGTCTTCCTCGTGTCCAAGAAATCTTTGAAGCTCGCAATCCGAAAGGGGAAGCGGTCATCACTGAGGTCAAAGGGGAAGTCACAGCCATTGAAGAAGATGCTTCGACACGGACCAAGAAAGTCTTTGTTCGTGGTGCGACTGGAGAGGGAGAATACGTTGTCCCTTACACAGCCCGCATGAAAGTCGAAGTGGGAGATCAAGTCTCTCGTGGTGCTGCTCTTACAGAAGGGTCTATCCAACCAAAACGTCTCCTTGCCGTTCGTGATGTTTTGTCTGTTGAAACTTACCTCCTTGCGGAAGTACAAAAAGTATACCGTAGCCAAGGGGTGGAAATCGGTGACAAACACATCGAGGTAATGGTGCGTCAAATGATCCGTAAAGTACGTGTCATGGATCCAGGAGATACAGACCTTCTCATGGGTACTCTCATGGATATCACAGACTTTACAGATGCCAACCGTGATGTGGTTATTTCTGGTGGGGTTCCTGCAACGGCTCGTCCAGTCCTTATGGGGATCACCAAGGCCTCTCTTGAAACCAATAGTTTCTTGTCAGCGGCTTCCTTCCAGGAAACAACTCGTGTCCTCACTGACGCAGCGATTCGCGGCAAGAAAGACCATCTCCTTGGACTCAAGGAAAATGTTATCATTGGTAAGATTATTCCTGCTGGTACAGGTATGGCTCGTTACCGTAACTTGGAACCACAAGCAGTCAATGAAGTCGAAATTATCGAAGAAGTTCCTGTTACAGAAGAAGCAACTGAAACTGTTGAATCAATTGTAGTGGAAGAAAATTAATCCTAAAAGAAGCTTTACTGATCTTCAGTAAGGCTTCTTTTTATGCCTAAAAATAACCATATGGCCCCGCTTTTTCCTATAATATCAGTTTAAAAATATGCGCAAAAATAAATATATATTTAAAATAATGAATACTTTAGTAATGAAAATGAAACTTCATAAACGTTTGGATGTTAAAAAAAAATAGTATAAAAACCAGCTATTTCAAGGGTTTTAAGGGCTCGAAAGATTCGAATGTTACATATAAATTACAGATTATTAAAATTCGATTAAATGTATTACGAAAGCATTGAGATAGTTTGACTTTTGAAGCTACTGAAGGTAGAATGGATGGGAAAAGTGTTGTCGATTTTGTTAAAAAAATCACAAAGTTAAAAAGGTGAGATGATGAAAAAGATTAAAGTGATGGTTGTTTTTGGGACGCGTCCAGAAGCTATTAAAATGGCTCCCCTGGTTTTAGAGCTCCAAAAGCAAAGTGAGACCATTGAAACGATTACAGTAGTAACTGCTCAGCATCGTCAAATGCTGGATCAAGTGCTAGAGACCTTCCATATTCAACCGGATTACGATCTAGATATTATGGGGAAAAACCAATCTCTTCTAGATATTACGGCTAAAATCCTTGAAAAATTTGACCCAGTTGTGAAAGAAGTGCATCCGGATATGATTTTGGTTCATGGGGACACAACGACGACTTTTGCGGCCAGTCTTGTTGCCTTTTATAACCAAGTCCGTATCGGTCATGTGGAGGCGGGTCTCAGAACTTTCGATAAGTATTCGCCTTTCCCTGAGGAAATGAACCGTCAAATGACGGATAACCTGGCAGATCTCTATTTTGCCCCAACTAGTGAAAGCAAGGCAAATCTTCTTATGGAACATCATCCAGAGTCGGCCATCTTCATTACGGGGAATACGGCGATTGATGCCCTGCGATTGACAGTACAAGAGGATTATCACCACCAGGTGCTCGATCAGTTAGATCCGGAGAAGAAACTGGTCTTAGTGACCATGCACCGTCGGGAAAACCAAGGTCAGCCGATGCGAGCTGTGTTTGGTGCCTTGAGAGAAATGGTGGATGCCCATCCGAAATTGGAAGTTGTGTATCCAGTCCACCTCAGTCCAGCTGTTCAAGAGGCGGCTAAGGACATCTTAGGAGACCACGATCGCATTCATTTGATTGCTCCTTTGGACGTCTTTGACTTTCATAACCTAGCATCGAGAAGTTACTTTATTATGTCTGATTCGGGAGGAGTTCAGGAGGAGGCCCCTTCCTTAGGCAAGCCTGTCTTAGTCCTTCGGGATACGACCGAACGTCCAGAAGGTGTCAAAGCTGGAACTTTAAAATTGGTCGGAACCGACCCTGAGCGCGTCAAGGAGGAAATGACTGCTCTGTTGACGGACCCAGATCTGTATCAAAAAATGGCTTCGGCTCGAAATCCATATGGAGATGGGGAGGCATCTGAGCGGATTGTTCAAGCCATTCAGCACTATTATGGCCTCGTTGACTCGGTATCTGAATTTATAGAGGGAGAGATTTAGGAATGAAAAGAAGGAATCTTTTAGGGGACTGGATGCTTATTTTGGTCGGCTTTGAATTGGCTGTCCTGTTGTACTGTCTATTCTTTGCACGCGAGATTATTATAGAGGAAGTTCTCTTTCTCGTGTTAGCCTTGTTTGCCTCTCTTGTCTTATCCAATTTGCTTCTGACTTGGACGATTTTAATTTCAGTCGGTTTAGGAATTGTCTTTCTGGTGGCAGGAGTTGTGTATATCCCTGCAAACCAAGCACTGTTATTGCTTTTCTCTTTCCCTATTCTGATTGGAATGTTATCAAAAATTCGCTACTACTTATTTAAAGAAGTTGCTAAGGTTCAAAACCAAGAAGAGGATGCTGAAGTTGCCTACCGTGGCTTGCTGGAACACTCAGGTGTTCAACAGGAACAGAAATTACAAGCTCTCTTGATTCATTGGTCTCATGAGGAACTTTTCTATCAAATTCATCCTCGTGAGTACAATCGGACGCTGAACCAAATTCATTATCTGATTGGCCACCATTTGATACAAGATGAGAGACTTTATTATGTTTCAGATGGCAATTTCCTAGTACTTACGAATAGTCAGCAACGAAATTTGCAAGAATATTATCAGTTGTATTTAAAAAATCAATTAGAATCTCTGGTCTTTAAGGGAGAAGACGGTAATCAAGCTATTCAATTCCAAAAAGGATACTTGGTGGTGGATTCAACCAATCGGACGAAATTCCATAGCTACCAGGAAGCTATTAGTAACTTGAAACGTCAACTTGAAACGGATATTATTGTGGAATATTAGGAGGAACCGATGACTCTTACAAACCTATTTTTTGGGCTGGCCCTAGGGATTAGTCTATTCTTTGCGGTGTGCTTTTGTGCATTATTTATTGCCTATTTGGTCATCTACCATCGGGTAAACAAAAACTTTAAGGCGGTGGACCATGATTAGTCAAATTTTAATGATTTTCACCTTGATTTCTATCTGGTTATCTCTAGCCTGGGGCTTGGTGATCCTGATTTCAGCGGTTCAATTCTGGTTAAAACACAGTGATTTCCGTGTGGATACGAGCCCGCTTCTCTATTATCCGAAAGTAACCATCGTGGTACCCGCTCATAACGAAGATGTTGTGATTGCTCAAACTGCTAAGGCCATTTTGGATATGAATTACCCTCATGATCGAGTGGAATTGCTTCTCTTTGCAGATAATTGCTCGGATCGTACCTATGAGGAGTGTTTGGCTGTCAAAGCCCTTCCGGAATATGCTGGACGAGACGTGACTATTATTGACCGTACCGGTACAGGTGGAAAAGCTGGAGTATTAAATGATGCCTTGAAGATGGCGACAGGAGATTATATTTGTGTCTATGATGCGGATGCCATGCCTGAGAAAAATGCTCTTTATTTCTTGGTCAAGGAAGTTCTTAAAGATCCAGAACGCCATGTGGCTTCATTTGGACGCAACAAGACGAGAAATGCCAACCAGAACTTCTTGACGCGTTGCATCAACCAAGAAATCGTCGTGACCCAACGGGTTCACCACGTCGGGATGTGGAATCTCTTCAAAATCGGACGGATTCCAGGGACCAACTTTATTATCCAAACAGAATTTGTCAAAAGTATTGGTGGTTGGAAGAATGGTGCCTTGACGGAGGACACGGATATTTCCTTCAAGATCATGCAAAGCGGAAAACTGATCGCTTTGGCATACAACTCTGAAGCTTTCCAACAAGAGCCAGAGACCCTAAAAACCTATTACATGCAACGGAAACGTTGGGCAAAAGGGAACTACGAGGTTGTACTTTCCAACTTTAAACACTTATTCGGAAAAGGGAACTGGCGTGTTAAGTTAGAAGTCTTTAACTATTCTTGTATCTTCTTTTGGTTCAACTTTGCCATTGTTCTTTCTGATTTGATTTTCTTTGCCAACGTCCTTGCCATGTTTATCCATCTCTTTGCTCCAGGCGTACAGATTCCCTTTGCTTTTGACTCTGAAAATATCTACATTGCCCAATTGATGCTCTTTAACTGGGTGCTGATGATTGGTTTGTATTTGTTGCAAATCAACATTGCCATGGCTTCTCAGTTTGGTCAGGCGACGGTGAAACAGATTTGGTTTGCCCTGGCAGCCTACTTCAGCTATTCCCAACTCTTCATCATTGTTTCGATTGATTCCATTTCATCCATCATCATGGATAAATTGCTTCATCGTGAAGGAACCAAGTGGGTGAAAACGAAACGGTTTGCTGGTTAGGAGGACTTATGAGAACAAAGAAAATGAAATATTTATGGTTTGTGGTCATCCTGGCAGTCTTTTGTTTGACCCTCTTCTTAGCTCGGACAAGAAGTAAGGTAGAGATGCGGAACCGCCTCTATCGTCAATGGACGGAACACTACCTCGTGACGGATGGGAAGCAATCCTATGTTCGTACGACCAATAGCGACCAAGAAACGGTTGTCTTGTCAGAAGCGCAAGGTTATGGTATGATGATCACAGTAGAGGCGGCTAGGAAAGACCTTGCCGACCAAAAGGATTTTGACCGTCTGTATCGTTATTATCAAAACAATCGCTTAGATGATACCCAATTGATGGCTTGGAAACAAACCATCAAAAAAGGGGAGCTTTCATCTGAGCATCAAAATGCGACGGATGGCGATCTATATATTGCCTATGCCTTGATGGAGGCTGCAAAACAGTGGCCTGAAAAAGGTGAAGGCTATCAACAGCAAGCCAAGGCTATCTTGGACGATATTCTCAAATACAACTACAATGAGACAACGGGTGTCTTGACCGTTGGGAATTGGGCCAATCAAGATTCCGAATTCTATCACTTGATGAGAACCTCTGATACCCTTCCATCCTTTTTCCAATCCTTCTATGAGTTGACTGGAAATGAACAATGGTTAAGTATTAAAGAAAATATGTTGGCCCAGCTTGACGCCATCAGTTCGCAAAGTAAGACAGGCCTTCTGCCAGACTTTATGTGGGTAGATGAACAAGGGGCGCGTGTAGCGGATCCGGATACCATCGAATCCAAGTATGATGGTGCTTATTCTTACAACGCTTGTCGTCTGCCATACAACTTGGCTCAAAGTCAGGACAAGACCAGTCAAAAATTGGGCAAGAAGATGCTGGATTTCTTCATGAAGCAACGAAATATCTATGCAGGCTATGATCTGAAAGGCAATGCCCTTCATCAGTACCAAGCAGCTAGCTTCATCGCTCCGGTATCCTATGCGGCTGAAAATGGAGATGGCTATCTCAAGTTGGTGCAGCAGAACAAGTTTATCTTTATGCAAGATCTATCAACAGAAAATTATTACGATGCAACCATGACGACCATGATTGCCCTTCAATTGTTCTAATGGATCATCATTTGAAAAACTGAGAACTTAGTGTTCTCAGTTTTTTTCTTGTCAAAAAATAGCCTGTCTCTCCTCCATAAGGGGAGATTTTGAAAGAAAATCGTGAAAACGTTCGGGAAATTTACCACTTTTTCCTTTCATGAGCAGAATTCTTTTGTTATCAAAGGATTTTATATATAATATTGGATACAAAGGACGGAGAGAAACATGTATCAAGTGATTGAAATGTATGGGGATTTCGAACCCTGGTGGTTTTTAGAAGATTGGGAGAAGGACATTGTCGCTAGTCAAAGATTTGATGACTATTATGAAGCCCTAAAATATTACAAACGCCAATGGTTACTTTTAAGAGAGCAATCTCCATTATTTAAAAGTAGAAGTGATTTAATGACGATTTTTTGGGATCCTGAGGATCGCCGCTGGTGTGAAGAATGTGCGGAGTTTGTGCAGCAGTACCATTCGGTTGCCCTATTGGAGAATGACCAGCAGATTCCGAGAAGCAAGCGTCGTCCAGGCTACGAAAAGGAGAATGCTCACACGGCTCATCGCTCTTGTAAGCTAGACAACGAGACAAATCAGTTATAGTAAGAGAAATTCAATATGTAGTTGAGTTTCTTTTTTTTACTTTTTTTTTTCCAAATCCGGTGCTAGTTGGCTATTTATTTGCGAATTATATAGTGAAAGGAGGAAATATGGTTCAAGAAATTGCACAATCCATTATTCGAATGGCCTCGAGTGTCGAAGCTCAGGATATTTATTTTGTTCCTCGTGCGTCAGACTATCAGCTATTTCTAAGAATTGGGGATGAGAGACGGTTTATTGAGACTTATTCGCAAGAACAAATGGTAGCGGTCATCAGCCATTTTAAATTTATGGCAGGGATGAACGTGGGGGAGAGGCGGAGGAGTCAGTTAGGCTCCTGTGACTATTCTCTAGGAGATAAGGTCTTGTCCTTACGCTTGTCCACAGTGGGGGACTATAGGGGATATGAAAGTTTGGTCATTCGCCTGCTCCACAATGAGGACCGGGAGCTCCGTTTCTGGTTCGATCAACTGCAAGAGCTAGAAGAGAAGGTGAGTAAGCGGGGGCTCTACTTATTTGCGGGTCCAGTCGGATCGGGGAAGACGACACTGATGCATGCCCTAGCCAAGAAAAAATTTTCGGGGCAACAAGTCATGTCGATTGAAGATCCGGTAGAAATTAAGCAAGAAGAAATGCTGCAATTGCAACTCAATGAAGCGATTGGCATGACCTATGATAGCTTGATTAAACTGTCTCTGCGCCATCGTCCGGATCTTCTCCTTATCGGCGAAATACGCGACACGGAGACAGCTCGCGCAGTTATTCGGGCTAGTCTGACAGGTGTGACAGTCTTTTCCACCATCCATGCCAAGAGCATTCCTGGGGTGTACGAACGCCTGTTGGAGTTGGGGGTGAGTGAGGAGGAGTTACGGATTGTCCTTCAAGGGATCTGTTACCAGCGTTTGATAAAGGGAGGAGGTGTCACTGACTTTGTCATCCAAGATTACCAAAATCACTCCAGTCGCAAGTGGAACCAGCAAATTGATGCACTTTATGAAGCGGGACATATTGAGTTGGATCAGGCGCAAGCCGAAAAAATTATCGATTGCCAAGCAAGAGCATGTCATTGAGCTCTTTCACAATCTCTACAGTAGTGGCTTTCATCTATCAGAGGTCATCGACTTTCTACGTCGGAGCCATTTGGTAGAGGCAGATTTTGTTGAAAGAATGCAAGTCGGACTTGCCAACGGCAAGCCCCTATCAGCCATTCTATCTGATCTAGGCTTCTCCGATCAGGTAACGACTCAATTAGCACTGGCAGAGCAGCATGGAAATGTCACCTTAAGTTTAGAAAAAATCCGTAGCTACCTGGAAAATCTGACCCAGGTTCGAAAGAAATTAGTTGAGGTGGCGACATATCCCGTACTCTTATTGGGATTTTTGATCTTGATTATGCTGGGTCTGAAAAACTATCTCTTGCCTCAGTTGGAGAATCAAAATGGGGTGACAAGACTGATCAGTGTCTTTCCCCAGTATGTTTTGTTAGGGAGTGTGGTGCTGACGATTGGAGTTTTGATTCTCCTCTTCCTAGGCCGTCGTTCCAAGCGGCTGGCCCTGGTTTCATGTTTGGCTAGACTCCCTTTTCTTCGCCCCTTCCTACAGGATTATCTGACGGCTTTTTATGCTCGAGAATGGGGAAGTATGATTGCCCAAGGGTTGGAGCTGAATCAAATTTTTCCTGTGATGCAGGGGCAACGTTCCCGTCTCTTTCGAGAGATTGGACAGGATTTAGAAGTAGCATTGGCTAGTGGCAGGTCTTTTTCTGACCATATTCAGACCTATCCTTTCTTTAAACGAGAGCTGGCCCTCATGATTGAATATGGGGAAGCCAAATCCAAGCTCGGTAGTGAGCTGGAAATCTATGCAGAAAAGACTTGGACAGGCTTTTTCCATCGTTTGAACAAGGCCATGAATGTCGTCCAACCACTGGTCTTTGTCTTTGTTGCTCTTATGATTGTTTTGCTCTATGCAGCCATGTTGCTGCCGATTTATGAAAATTTGGAGGTTCCTTTATGAAATCATTGCGTACACTCAAAGTAAAAGCTTTTACTCTGATTGAAATGTTAGTTGTTTTGCTTATTATCAGTGTTCTTCTCTTGCTCTTTGTTCCCAATTTGACCAAGCAGAAAGATTCGGTAACGGATACAGGAAATCGGGCGGTCGTCAAAGTCGTGGAGAGCCAGGCTGAGCTCTATGAACTCAATCATCAGAATGAAAAAGCTAGTCTTTCTAAGCTTGTCGCAGAAGGACAAATCACTCAAAAACAAGCGGAAGCCTACCGTGCTCACTATGTGAAGAATGCAGGTGATCACCGTGCGGTTGCAGATTAAGGCTTTCACGCTTCTAGAGAGCTTACTAACTCTAGGTATCGTCAGTCTTCTATGTTGGCTACTAGCTGGGTCAGTCCATCAAGCCTTTGGGCAGGTGGAAGAAACATTGTTTTTCTCGGAATTTGAACGGGTCTATCAAGAGACACAAAAGATGAGTATTGCAAAAGAAGAGGGAACTCCCCTTTCTATCGACCACGTTGGGGTTCATAGTCCCTATCAAGAATTGCCGCTTCCAAAAGGGGTGGAACTGATTAAAGAGAAGCAACTGACTTTTGATCCAGCAGGAGGCAATTCAAGCTTGACCAAGATTCAATTTCAGACAGAGAAAGAGGTGGTGACCTATCAGTTGGCAATTGGGAATGGAAAAATTAAGAAATCGACGGCTCCCCGCTAGTCTCTTGTTAGAAGGACTAATCGCCCTGGCTATGTTCGGCGTCCTCACGACCCTTGTGCTGGGAGAACTGGGCCACTCACGACAGCAACGCTTAGAAGAGTTGAGACAAGCAGAAGTCTTGCGAGTCGCAAAAATGGCTATCCAGACAAAGCAGGATCAATTGACCATCAACCAGGTTAGTGTTCAAGTGGAGAAATCTGCCAAGTCCTTAAAGGTCTATCATGAGGGAAAGGTTGTGATTGCTGTTGAAAAGAAATAAACTTCCAGCCTTTACTTTACTGGAGGCTTTGGTTGCCTTGCTCGTTATCAGTGGTGGTTTATTGGTGTTTCAAGGATTGACAAGCCTCTTGCGTCAAGAACTCCAGTACCAAAGCCAAATCAAGCAAGAAGAGTGGTTGCTTTTTCAGGACCAACTGGACATTGAATTATCTCGGAGCCAATTTGAAGGGGTCAGAGACAATAAACTCTATCTTGTTCAGGATCAGAAACCCATAGCCATTGGATTGGCTAAAGGGGGAGATATCCGAAAGACAGATGCGACTGGCCGTGGCTACCAACCGATGATAGAAGGCGTTGAATCCGCCTTGATTGAAAAGAGAGGGGATCTGGTGTCTATTCAGCTGCGTTTTGAAGAAGGGTTAGAAAGGGAGGTGGTCTATCGTGTGGTGGAAAAGGATAAAAAAGAAGCAGATTGAGGCCGGAATCCTCCTTTATGCCCTTTTTATGTCGGCAGTTTTTAGTCTCTTGCTTCAGTTCTATCTGAATCGGCAAGTGGCAGAGAGACGGGTCCTTTTTGCAAGTCAGCACCGGATCCAGGCTTATGCGCAGGCTCAATTGGCGATTGATACTTGGGATCGGGAAGAAAAAACCATGTCCTTCTCAACTGGCCGAGTCGATTTGGAAGAAAAATCGGGCTTTGCTGAGGTCAGCAGTCACTTACAGGATGGCACGATCTACCATTTCACCTTTGCTCTACCTCCTCGTGAGAAGAAAAAAACCGACAAGAAGGAAAAGCAGAAGCAAGCTCCAGATTCAGCCACAGACCACTCGACCACAACTGAGGAAGAGAAGCATCAGGTCTTCGAAAAACATAGCGAAAACTCTTAAAATTTGATATGATTAAGAGATGGAGGAAAGCATGAATTTCGAAAAAATTGAGAAAGCCTACGGCTACCTATTAGAGAATACCCAAACCATCCAAAATGATTTGCAGACCAACTTTTATGATGCTCTAGTGGAGCAGAATGCCATCTATCTGGATGGGCAAACAGAGTTGACTCTAGTGAAGGGAAACAACCAGCGGCTGAAGGACTTGAACTTGAACAAGGAAGAGTGGCGTCGCTCCTTCCAGTATCTTTTGATGAAGGCTGCTCAAACAGAGCCTCTACAAGCCAATCACCAATTTACACCAGATGGGATTGGGTTCCTTCTGGTCTTTCTAGTGGATCAGTTGGCTAGTTCCGATCAAGTAGATGTGCTAGAAATTGGTAGTGGAACAGGAAACTTAGCCCAAACCTTAATAAACAACTGTCAGCATTCCTTAGATTATTTGGGCTTGGAAATTGATGATCTCTTGATTGACCTTGCGGCTAGTATGGCAGAAGTGATGAAGGCGGATGTGAATTTTGCCCAAGGTGATGCCGTTCGTCCACAGGTTTTGAAGGAGAGCGATGTGATTATCAGCGACTTACCTGTCGGTTATTATCCAGATGATGCCATTGCGAGTCGTTACCAGGTCGCTTCCCCTCAGGGGCACACTTATGCCCATCATTTATTGATCGAACAATCGCTAAAATACTTAAAACCAGGTGGCGTCGCTATTTTTCTAGCTCCGAATGATCTGTTGACAAGCGAGCAGAGCCCACTGTTGAAAAAATGGATGCAGGATCATGCTCAGGTCTTAGCCATGGTGACCTTGCCAGAGAACCTCTTTCGATCAGCCAATCTAGCAAAAACCATCTTTGTTTTCCGCAAGCAAGAAGAAGCGGTGGTCCAACCATTTGTCTATCCCTTGACCGATTTGCAAGATCAGGAAGACCTCATGAAATTCCGTGAAAGTTTTCAAAACTGGAATAAAGAAAGTGAAATTTAAACAAAATTTTGCTATAATAGGAGTGAAAACGCTTAAAGAGGTAAAAAAATGACGAAAACAATTGCAATTAATGCAGGTAGTTCAAGTTTGAAATGGCAATTATACCAAATGCCAGAAGAAACAGTTTTGGCAAAAGGGCTCATCGAGAGAATTGGACTCAAAGATTCCATTTCGACAGTAAAATTTGACGGTCGAGCAGAAAAACAGGTTTTAGATATTGAGAACCACACACAAGCGGTTAAAATCCTTCTCGATGATTTGATTCGTTTCGATATTATTTCTTCCTACGATGAAATCACTGGAGTAGGGCACCGTGTCGTTGCAGGTGGCGAGTACTTCAAAGAGTCTGCTCTTGTAGATGAAGATGTGATCCAAAAGGTTGAGGAACTTTCTTTGTTGGCCCCATTGCACAATCCTGCTAACGCTGCTGGGATCCGTGCCTTTAAAGAATTGTTACCAGATATTACCAGCGTTGTTGTATTTGATACCTCTTTTCATACAACAATGCCTGAAAAAGCTTATCGTTATCCTCTTCCAACTAAGTACTATACAGAAAACAAGGTACGTAAATATGGAGCTCACGGGACCAGTCATGAGTATGTAGCCCACGAAGCGGCTAAGCTTCTTGGAAAACCAATCGAAGAGTTGAAATTGATCACCTGTCACATTGGGAATGGTGCTTCTATTACAGCGGTAGATAAAGGGATTTCTGTCGATACATCTATGGGCTTCACACCACTTGGTGGCATCATGATGGGAACACGTACAGGGGATATTGACCCTGCCATTATTCCTTACTTGATGGAGCACACAGAAGATTTCAAAAATCCAGAAGATATCAGTCGTATTTTGAACCGTGAATCTGGTCTTCTAGGGGTGTCTGAACTTTCTAGCGATATGCGTGATATTCACGAAGCTATGCGCAGTGGGAATGACAAAGCACTCTTGGCCAATGATATTTTTGTCGACCGTATTAAGAAATACATTGGTCAATACTTTGCCGTCTTGAACGGTGCAGATGCCATTGTCTTTACAGCTGGTATCGGTGAAAATTCTAAAACGATCCGTGAACAAGTCATTGATGGGATGACTTGGTTTGGCTGTGCTGTGGATCCAGAAAAGAATGTCTTTGGTGCAGAGGGAGATATTTCAACACCGGATGCTAAGGTGAGAGTCTTGGTCATCCCAACAGATGAAGAGTTAGTCATTGCCCGTGATGTAGAACGGTTGAAAAACAAGGGATAAGACTTTTATTCTAAAAAAACAAGAAAGAAGAGGCTGATTCGAAACGCCTCTTTTTTCTGTTGTGTGACTTCTGCTTGGGCTTGCCCCAGTAGCTCATCTATGCTATACTAGAAAAATAATTTGATAATCGAGGTAAAATAATGGGAAATTGGATGGAGAAAAAATGGGTTTCAAATGGTCTATGGTTACTAATTGGAATACCGTTATTTATAGCGACTCAACTACCTATGGTCGCTTTGATCTTGGGGATTAAAAATGCTTGGTCAAATTGGACGATCAATAGTTTGGTCCTTGGGGTTACCATGCTTCTCGTCTATTTGCTTTGGTGGTTTATGAAATGGAGCCCACTTGATCCACTAGATTTTTCACGGATTAGAGGCAGAGATATTGGGCGAAATTTCCTTTATTTTCTCCTGTTGCTGGCTAATAATGCTCTTGGGGTTAACCTTCTTCGACAGTTGGGAGAGGCGACGACAGCTAACCAAGAGACCATCCAAGGGGTGGCTTCCTTGGCCCCTCAGCTGGCAATGGGTTTGCTCGTTGTCGTAGTGGCGCCTTTAGGAGAAGAAATTATCTGTCGAGCTGTGATTCCCCGCTTGATCTTTAAGGGGCACGAAAAAATTGGTTATTTGGTTGGGGCTCTTGTATTTGCCTATTTACACACACCAAGTAATCTTGGTTCCTGGATCATCTATGGAGGTATGTCCCTCATCTTGACTTGGGTTGCCTACCGCTACAAACGAGTAGAATACTCGATTTTATTGCACTTTACTATGAATGCCTTTGCCTTTCTGATAACTATTCTGGTTTCTTTTCTTCCCGCTTAAAATATGGTAGAATGATAGGACCAATGGGTTTTATTCAGAAGCTTTGGTAAGCTACCAAAGAAGCATCTAGGCGCAGATAGAGACAAACTCGGAGGTTGGAAAGATTCTAACCTCTTTTCTATGCTTGGTTGGCATTTCTGTAGAAAGATGAAGGAAGATATGTCAAAGAGTGAATGGAGACAACTAGGCAAGGATCGGACACTTCTATGTGGCATCCTCAATGTCACCCCCGACTCCTTTTCAGATGGTGGACGTTACCAAACGGTAGAAAGAGCTCTCGAGCAAGCTCGAAAGTTAATAGCAGAAGGAGCAAGCATACTGGAG
>CADFQU010000004.1 GCA_902836505.1 Streptococcaceae bacterium | reverse complement strand
ATTCGCCCATCATTGTTCTATATGTTATTTCTTCCAACTCGGATAGTTGTTCTAAAATGAAATCTAAATATTCTTTACTTGAAGCCATTTTTTCTATCTCCCTTAATTACTAGAATTTCATTCTTTTTAACAATAGCATAAGGTTATCGTTAAAAGGTATTATCTCGACAAACCGGGAGTTCTAATTTAGTTTATAATCGTATGATTTTATTGGCTATATCCTCTACAAATCGCTTATCGTGTTCCACAAATATGAGTGTAGGATTTGCTTCTTTTATAATTTCCTCAATCTGTATTCTTGATATTACATCTATATAGTTTAATGGTTCATCCCAAACAAATATATGAGCTGCCTTTGACAAACTTACAGCAATTAAAACTTTCTTTTTTTGTCCATCGCTATAGTTCTTCATATCCATTTCAAATAATTCTCTTGCAAAATCTAATTTTCTAAGAATTGTTTTGCACAATGTTTCATCAACACCTTGCTGATGAATATACTCATTTAAGCTACCTGTTAAATTTGATGTATCTTGAGGAATATACGATATTTTCAAATTATTTGCTAATTTTACATCACCTGAATACTCGTTATTTAGACCTAATAAAATTTTAATCAAGGTTGATTTTCCGCTACCATTACCCCCATATATAGCTGCTATATCTCCTTGTTTTATCTCAAAACTTACATCGCTTAATATCTGTCTTTCTCCATAGCATAATGATAAATTGCTAACCGATATTAGAGGATTTTTATGATGATGTAATGAATGCAATGATAGACTTTCCTTTGTTTCAATATCTTTTAGTAAATTTTGTTTTTCTTCTATTGCCTTATTTTGTCTCTTTTCCAAATTCTTTGATTTTTTCATCATCTTGGCTGACTGATGACCTATATGTCCCTTATCTGGTTTTACACCTGATACTTTCACACCATTTTTAGTGTTTTCAATTTTATCAGACCAAGTTTTACTTTGTCTTGCAGCTTCTTTTAATCGTTTAATATCTTTTCTTAATTTCTCGTATTCACTAATTTCAAATTGGTCTTTCATCAATTTGTTTTCATACCAAGATGTAAAATTTCCTGATTGAACATCAATAGAATTCCTGTTAAGAGAAATAACATGATTGATACAGCCGTCTAAAAAATCTCTATCATGAGATATGAGCAAAAAACCTTTTTTACTTTTCAGATATTCACTGACATTTTTTCTTCCATCCATATCTAAATGGTTTGTTGGTTCATCTATAAGTAAAAAACCATCTTCTCTTGTAAACAAAATAGCCAAAAGGATTTTTGTTTGTTCTCCTTTGGATAGTGTTTCAAACTTTCTGTAAACAAGGTTCTCATCTACATTTAGCAAATGAAGTTCTCTAAATAATTTCCATTCTTCCTCATCTGATATTAGTTCTCTATATAACTCAATCCCTAATTTTGAAGTATCACTTAAATTGGGTGGGAATTTAATAAAGTCAACACTTTTGCTGATTTTCCCCTTATAAACTTCTTGGTTTAGAAGCAGCTTAAATAGTGTTGATTTCCCAATTCCGTTTCTTCCTATTAGCCCTGTTTTCCAGTTCGTATCAAATGAAAATGATACATTTTCAAATACAGGTTTTACATAGCCATAATATGAGAAAGTAAGGTTTTCAATTTTAATTGTTGACATAAAAACACCCCCTCAAATTCAGATTTGATTATTTCTTTTTCCAAACTTACAATATATTCTTTCAAGTTGCCTCGCCTCCTCATAAAATATCTATTTTCCTACAACGCTTTAATCTTCTCATTTATCAATTCAATAAACAGATTGGAGCAAATCAAGCCAAAATGACTGACTGTCTTGTCTTTCATTGCCACGGTTTTCCCAGCGTTTAATAAATGCTTTAGCTTGCTTTTTTTGTTCTCGGATGTTATTTACTTTTAATCCTCCAACCAATGCATTATTTTGACTTGTTTATTAAGAAGTCCTGTAAAAGACTAATAATTTGGTTTTTATCTTCCTCTGTTAATTCATGCTCTCTCAATAAACTAACTATCTCCTCAAGGCCATCATCTCGTCCTTTAAGAATCTCAAAAGAAGTATTTAAGATTTCAGCTAGTTTCTCTACTGTATCATCCTTTGGATTTCTCCCCCCGTTCTCCCACCTAGCATATTGAGCTTGAGCCACACCTAACTTTTCAGCAACTTCTAATTGAGTAAGTCCTGCATCTAGTCGGGCTTTTTTTATATTGTCTTTTAACATTTTAAAATTCCTTTCGTTTTTCTATTGACTTATAACCAAAATGGTTGTATTATACCTATATAACCAAAATGGTTATATAAAAACAAAGCATACAAAATAGGTAATACTAGTTAGCTTATGAATATGCAAAAACACTCCAGAAAGCTCTGCAAAGCGTTCTGAGGCTTTCGTTTAAAACCAATACAATTATACCAAAATGGTAATAAAAAGTCCATAAGAAGCGAAATATGGCTAGATTGAGGATATTATGACATCAACACAATTTACATTTCAAAACAACAAAATTAACAATACTCATTCTTTTTATTCGCCTAGTTTAGAAGAATATATTCAAGTAAATGATAATGAATTTGAAGATATTCGAAATGAAGAAATTGAGCTTAGAGCACTTGAATTGCTCTCGCAGTTTCTAGACAAGTATTTTGGGTAGTTTAAAAACTAATAAATTAGAGATTGGGAGACAAGTGCAAGGGCGCGGGCCGAAGGCAGAGCGCCCGAAGCTCGAAGTTCTCCCAATCTCTAACATAAAAACTGGCGTTTCTAACAGCCAGCAATCAGATACACTTAAGGCAACGCCCTAAGTAACGAGTCGTCGGCAAAAATCAATAGTAGCAACGAATTACGCAGATTTTAAGCATAGAAAGGAGGCGTTACATTGAAAAATACCATTCAATCTCTACGAGAATATCAAAGTCAAGTAGATTTATCAAAACTAGAAAAATCTATTTATATCAGCATTGACCGATTAACAGTAATCTTTGATAGTGAGAACCAATCACTTAGACGAATATTTCGTGAATTACGAAAATCACTCGATAATATAATTCAAGAATTTAGTATTCAAGAAAATCTAAAAGAAGACTATTTTACTCTTTATAAAACGATAAACGAAGATAGTATAAATCTAATTTTCTTCCAACTTTCTGATTATGGTGGTTATCAAGTCATACGCCTAGACTTCAACCCAAACTCACTAAAAGAATTTGAGGGTTTACAAGTGTGGAGGCAGATTATGAATTACGCTCGATTAAATCGATTAGAAATTAGACTGTCACGATTAGATCTTGCTTTTGATATCTTTAATAGGCCAGAAATAGTTTTTTTACAACATATCAAAGGAGGGGTTAGTCATAAAATATTCTACGGTAGAGGGGGCAATATAGAAAGTAAATACTGGGGGGCAAGTGGTAGTAACGTTCAAGTACGTTTGTACGATAAGAATATAGAGGTACTAAGTCACAAAAGAGCTGATAAATTAGATATAGAAATCAAACCCTTTTGGTGGCGGTTAGAGTTCCAACTACGAACAAAGGCTATAAACGAGGAAACCATTTCAGAGATTTCTAAACGATTGGAGAATTTTAGCTTTTTTAGTCTTTCAAGTGTTCCAGATGATAGCAAAGCATTTGCCTATATTTTTCTTCATGAACCAGCACTCTTACCCGAATTATTCCCCTACCTGAAACCTAACACTATTAGAGTGAAAAAGACCAGACTTAGAAAACACCTAAAAGCATTTGATAGTAGCTCATTTTCTTTAGAACTACAAGATGCACTTAAAGAACAAACCCCACGATTAAATAATGAACTCAAACAATTAATAGGAGAATTCCTAGAACTTACTAGTAAAGGAGAAACTGACTTATGAACGATAAGCTAACTATGACAGTACAAGAAATTATGGACTTAGGTTTTTCAAAATGGACTGCTTATAATATTTTACGGCAAGCAAAACATATTATGGTTGAACGTGGATTCGATTTTTATAATAATAAAGGACTTGGAACAGTTCCAGTATCAGTTGTAGCAGAGATACTTGGATTGGAGGAACTACATGTCAAAAACTAGATATACCGGTGTTACGAAAGATGATAAGACTGGCAAATATACTTATTATTTTAAAGCTGGAGTTGACCTAGCTACTGGTAAACCTTATCAAGAACGTAGACGTGGTTTTCAAACCGCAAAAGAAGCCTTTGAAGCACGTACAAGAGCCTTGAATAAGATACAACAAAAAGGAGGAATTAAGCATACTCAATGGACTTTTAAGCAGTTTATGGAAGAAGTTTTTATGCCAAATTATTACGCTACAACAAGTCCGGATCTCGAACACAGACGTCAAGTTATATTCAATGAATTTATTCAATACTTTGGTAAGAAAAAACCTAGAGAAATTACTACTTATGATGTGATTAATTATAGAAATGGTTTATTAGAGAGATATTCAAATTCATATGCAAGAAACAAGATGACATTGCTTAATCAAGTTTTGAAAACTGCAAAAAAATATGGGTTGATTTTTCATGAAATTCCCACAAGTAATATCAGTCCAATTCCAATCATAAAAAAACATATAGATTTTTGGACAAAAGACGAGTTCCAAAAAGTAATACAATCACTTGATAAAAAAAGTTATTTTGAGCACTTTGTTTATACACTTTTTTGGCTTTATTATTTTACAGGAATGCGTGTAAATGAGGCGACTGCTCTTTATTGGGAAGATGTAGATTTTGAAAAGAAAACTCTAGCAATCAATCACAACTTACAGTACATAAACCGTGAAAATTGGGTTCGGCGTAACAAACTAAAAACTGAAAGCTCCAGACGAACCATTGGCCTTGATGATAATACTCTAAATGTACTTAAGGAATGGAAAGAACGACAAGCAAAAGTTGACAAGATACCATTCATTCTATCACTTGATGGAAATCCATATCGTAAACGTAGTATTAGAGACCAGATTCTAAAATATTCTAAACGTGCAGGAGTTAAATACATTCAACCAAAAGGTTTAAGACACTCCCATGCGTCATTACTTATTAATGAATATAATGTAAATGCTCTATATATTCAAAGACGATTAGGTCATTCTGATGTCAAAACTACACTTAGCATTTATAGTCATTTATACCCAAACGCTGATTCCGAATTAACAGATAAACTCAATCTCATATCAAGTGATTTTATCGACTAAATATCTTTGGCTACCAAATTAGCTACCAAAAAAAAGGAAATACACCTCAAAAGCCTCATTTTAAAGGGCTTTTTTTCATATTTTCCCACTATTTCTAATAGGGGGGTTACATTTGGCCAAAGTGCCACGTCCACCCCTCCTCATTCCTTGTGGGAGTTGGGATTTCAAGATTTAGAAAGTGTGTCACTTTGGTCCAAAAAGTGTGTCACTTAATCAAAAGGAGGTGTTCCCATGAATGACTAAAATGAGTCCCTTTCAGATCAAAAACTTCAGAAAACAAACAGGCCTCAGCCAAAAAGCCTTTGCACAAGCAGTTAGCTTACCGATAAGAACTTACCGCTCCTATGAATCAGGAGAAAGAGGACTCACTATTGACAAGTTTCGAGAACTCAAAGAAAAACTCGGTTATTATCAAGAGTGTCACAAAAACAATCTCAAGGCTCACATCGACTACTTGCGACTAACCTTCCCTAGTCTACGGGATTTAGAAGCTTTCTGTGAGAACTTTCTTTTTTGTCGCTTAAGCGAATTTACTGACCAAGAAACACGGCTCATGAATTATACCCACTTGTGGCAACGGGGAAACATTTGGATCTTCGATTTCTTTGATAAGTCTGCGACTAATGACTACCAAACGTGTCTCCAACTCTCTGGTCAAGGCTGTCGGGAGATGGAACTCCTCTTAGAACACAAGGGGATCTCTTGGCAAACCTTTCTTCAAAATATTCTCTATGCCTATGAAGATGTCAGGGTAAAACGCCTTGATATCGCCCTAGACGAGCTCTATAAAGGCTATGGGCACGAGGAGGAGCACATCCAGATCCCCAAGCTCATTGATAAGCTCTACGCCAAAGAAATTGTCCTAGATACCATTCGAAAATGGAACATCACAGGTGGGGGCTCCTTCACCGATAATGACGATATGGAAGCCAATCACGGGCTTTCCCTTTACTTTGGTAGTCGTCAAAGCCAGCTCTACTTCAACTTTTACGAAAAGCGATACGAAATCGCCCGTATGGAAAATATCTCCTTGGAAGAATCCTTGGAGATTTTTGGTATCTGGAACCGCTACGAACTACGCTTCTCAGACCAGAAAGCCCAAGGGGTTGTGGAAGAATACATCAACGGTGTGGACCTCGGAGAAATCGCAAGAGGTATCGTGAACAAGGAAATCCAAGTCTATGATGGTGTCACCCGTTTTGGAGCATATAAGCCCTATGAAAAGTGGCAAAGGCTCTTTGGAGGGGTTGAACCCCTAAAACTCTCAACCAGTCCACAACCCTACAGTATCGAACGAACCATTCGCTGGTTAACCTACCAAGTCGCAAATTCTCTTGCACTCGTTTCTGAAGCAGACAAAATCATGCAAACAGAATACATGAAGATGATTCAAAATAGCGGTGAAATCACCGATCGTGGGGAGGCTATCTTAAGACTCCTCAAAACCAACAAACACTATGAACACTAGAAAGGAAATCCCTATGGAATACAAAGTCGAAATCAACTCACTAAACAACTTTAAAGCCTGGTCTGGTGGACTGAGTACCTTAAACACTGTCCGTGAACGTGGTGGTATAGATACCCTAACCACCATCTGTGAAGATCTCTTTTCAGGCAACACCCCTACCGACACTCAAATCAATGATTGGCTTTGGTTTGATACAGACTTTATTTATCAAGCACTTGGTTACGAGGACCTCCTAGAGGCCTAAAGTCATGCTCAAGAAAATCTATCAAGCAGACTTCCTCCTTCTTCCCGATCAAGAGTTTTGGAACATGTATATCCTCCTTAGAAAAGGCAAGGACTTCTACTATGAATGTGCTGGAAGATGTACCGAAAAACCTCCAGATGATAGGGGCTTCTACGACTATGAACACGCCTGTTTCACCCTAGACGGTCAGGTTCTGAGTCTCAATAAACGGATGCGTCCCTCTCTCATTGCTTATATTCAACAGACCATCAAAAATAATCACGAAACCTTTAGAAAGGAAATTGATATGGCTACTAAAACAATTTTTGAAACCAAAGTTGGACAAGTTACCAACGAACTCGGAGAATTACTCAAAAAGAAAGACCACAAACAAGCTTGGACTAAAGCTGGAGAACTAAATGCTCTTCTTAAAAAAGAAGAAGCCAAAGACCTAAAACCTGAGTTAGTCGAACAACTCCATAATGAGTTACGAGGCTACTACTACATCAACAGTGAGATTGAAAAGGCTAATAAGCGACTCTACGCTAAAGGGTCTAAACTCATTGAACTCGCTAGTCTCTAGAAGGAGGACCTATGATAAAAGCTAAACGATCCCTACTAAAAGCAAGGGAATACCTCTCAAATTTTAAAAAGGTGGAGAAAAAAGGTGGGCCACCAAAGCTAAAAGTCACTACAAAAAAGACCGTCAATATAGCTGTTATCGGAGGAATTGCTTTCCTCCTTTTTGTTGGTCTTATGGGTTCCATACGTGCCATAACACTCTCAAGAAAAGTGGCAACACTACAAAAACAAGTGGAAGTAACTCAAAATAAGAAAGCACAGCCTGTGGCTAATCGTAAGTATGACTACAAGCTCCAGTATTACCTCAATGACTATGTCTATGCCTACTTCACCCTCCCACAAGAAGGAGATAAACAACAAGCACAAGTCGAACACCTCAACAGTTTCTATAACTTCGTTCCAGACGTCAAAGCACAAGGTCAAGTGCGTAACCCAAGCACCCTACTTTACTCACAATTAGTCACGGTAGAAGGTAAGGTAGCTACCTACAAGGTAAAATACAAGGAAATAATCCAACATGACAAAGACACCGAGGAAAAAGAACTGGTAACGGGATTTAATATTCCCTTTGATGAAAAAGAGGGGAAATACTACGTTTCTGGACTTCCTTGGTTCTCAGCGATTGACTCTTCACAAGCTGGACACTTTAGCGAAGACGATCAGCTCCAACTCACAGCCAACGACCACGTCTCAGATAACCAACACAAGAAGGTCGAAAAGTTCCTCAAGGTCTTCTTTACCAACTATACTACCAATCAAGACAACCTTAACCTTATTGCCAAGAACGTTGCTATTGTAGCCAATACCACCTTTAAAACGATTGACTATACCTATCTTAAGAAAGATAAGGTTGGTCTCATAGCCTATGTCCAGGCAACCTTTGAGGTGGGAGGAACAACACACTCTGAAAACTTCACCTTCACCCTCTCAGAAAAAGACAAGAGCTACTATGTCACAAAACTAGAACACACCATTCCTCTCAACTACGCAAACGATAAAGATTAGGAGAACTCTATGAATACAGACAATCTACGCACCTTCCTCCAAGGCGATGGGATTTGGATTCTCACCGCTATCGCTGTTTTGTTGGCTATTAAAGCTTGGCGAAACAGTTCTTGGCTTCAACTCTTCTCAGTCGTTGGCTTCTATGCCGTTATTGTCTCAATCGCAAAAGGACAAGATATCCTAAAAGTGGTCGGCTGGTTCCTACGACTCTTTGGTATTGATTCAGGACTTTAAGTATGACTGAAGAAAGACTCTATGACTACAGTAAGGGCTTAAACGCTCCCTATTGGATCCAGGAAATCAAGACAAAAAAAGGGACTCGCCTTTGGTACTTTGCGACACCGATGCAATTGTCCTTTTTCATTGTCTTTACCTTTGTTTTTGTGGCCATGTTGCTCTTTGGAGGATTCATCCTGATTCCCCTCGCAAAACTCACACACTCTATTTCACTACTGCTCTACTGGTACCTCCCCTATAAACTTGCTAAATTCTACACCGAATACGAGCCACACGGTAAGAAGATGCACGTTTTTATTGGGGACTACCTGATTTACTTCTGGGATTTCAAGCTCAATAAAAAAGCAATCTACCATGAAGATCGAATAGAGCTATTAGAAGAAATTGTCTTTGAAAAAACAAAACTATAGAAAAGGAGGTCTTATGAGTATTACCTTAACCTATCCCATTAAGGAAACCTATGAAAATCTAGCCATCAAAAAAGATCGAACGGTGGTAGCCTATTACCGTATTCCCAATACTCCCATTACCATTACAGATGAAGAGAAAAAGGACAAACACAAGATTACAGTTGCTCAAATGATAAAGAAGCTCCAGAAAAATAAGTCCTTTGAGATTTCACTCATTCCTAAAGATTATCTCTTAGAAGAGAAAATGAGGGACTTTTCAGAAGCATTGGCAGATGATAGCCGTGATCTGGGAGAAGAACTCCTTCTTTACACGGTTGACCGTCTCACGGATGAAATGGAAATTCCTTATCAGTTTGACTGGGTCGTGGGAGTGACCTTACGTAAACAAAATCACGGGGCAACGGTGAAAGACTTAGCCTATGAGAGTTTTAATGAGTTCTCGGAGAAAATCGCAAAAGGTCTTGGCTACGAATACGTATTGAGTCCCACATGGTATGACGATTACAGAAGTGACGAATTCACTATTTTCCAAGCCTTCTCTGTCCTACGTGCCAAACGTCTGACCAATGACGAACTCTTTTACTACCAGAGGATGCAATACCTCCGCTATATTCCCCACTACAAAAAGGAGGTCCTTGCTAATCGCTCCCAATTTAATATCACAGACACCCTGATTAAAGTCCTAAAAGGAGGCTTCCTTAAGCTCGAAAGTCCTTATGGTTCCTCTTTTGTGACTATTCTTCCTGTTGGAAAGTTTCCCGTGCAATTCAACGGCTTTCACCTAGGCGAATTTGTCCAACGCTTGAACTTTCCCGTAGAACTACGCATCAAAGCAGAATTCATTGATACCAACAAAATTAAGGGGAGAATGGGACGTTCCAATACCCGTTATCGAAACATCATGGAAGAAGCTGAAAATACAGACACCGTCCAACAAGATGAAATCATCATGGGCTCTATCTCTCTAAAAGACCTGATGAAGAAAGTCGGAAACAAGGAAGATATCATTGAATATGGAGCCTATCTAATTGTCTCTGCTTCTAGTGTCAATCAACTTCGTCAAAGACGACAAGTAGTTCTCAACTATTTTGATGATATGGGCGTTGAAATCAGTGAAGCTTCGCAAGATGGCCCATACCTCTTTCAAGCCCTACTCTACGGAGAAAACCTCCAAAAGAAAACTCGCACCTGGACACATATGGTCACAGCCCGTGGGTTTTCAGAACTCATGCCCTTTACCAATACGACCTCAGGAAACCGTATCGGTTGGTATATTGGACGAGTGGACAACTGGACAGGTCGTTGGGACACTATCGCTAAAGCTATTGATTCCTCTAAAAATATCGTCCTCTACAATGCCACAGTCGGAAACAAAGAAGATATCGCTGGAAAGATTACCAAGAACCCACATATCATTATTACGGGTGCGACAGGACAAGGAAAATCTTTCCTCGCTCAGATTATCTTTTTAAGTGTGGCTTTACAAAATGTCAAAACCCTCTATATTGACCCCAAACGAGAACTCAGAAACCACTACCAAGAGGTAATCAATTCCCCTGAATTTGCACGACGCTACCCTGAACGCAAAAAACAGATTGACAACTTTAACTTTGTGACACTAGACAGCTCACTACCATCAAACCACGGAGTCCTAGATCCCATTGTAGTTCTTGATAAGGAACAAGCTGTAGAGGTCGCAAAGAACATGCTTGAGTTTCTACTACAAGCTGTCGATGATGTAACGATGGACCAGAAAACAGCCATCACAGAAGCCATCAATGCTATCGTAGAACGTCGAGTAGCTGGTGAAAACGTCGGCTTTAAACATGTCCTAGAAGCCTTAAGACAGGCTTCCTCATCTGAAATTGCCTCAGTGGGTCGCTACTTGACGTCCATTGTGACAAACTCCATCTTGGAACTCGCTTTCTCAGATGGCACAACCTCAGGGCTTAACTATGAATCACGGGTGACTATCCTAGAAGTCAACAACCTCAAGCTTCCAAAAGATGACTCTACAAAGATTTCAGACCACGAACGAAACTCCATTGCTCTCATGTTTGCGCTTGGGGCCTTTTGTACCCACTTTGGAGAACGCAATGAAAATGAAGATACCATTGAGTTCTTTGACGAAGCTTGGATTCTTATGAAGTCCGCAGAAGGAAAAGCCGTTATCAAAAATATGAGACGTATTGGACGCTCCAAAAACAATACCTTGGCACTAATTACACAATCCGTCCATGATGCAGAAAATGACGATGACACGACTGGATTTGGGACCATCTTTGCCTTCTATGAAAAATCTGAACGTGAAGATATTCTCAGACACGTCAATCTCGAAGTCACTGAAAGTAACCTCGAATGGATTGATAATATGATTTCTGGTCAGTGCCTTTACTACGATGTCTACGGTAATCTTAATATGATTTCCGTCCATAATCTCTTTGAGGATATTGACATGCTTCTAAAACCAATGAAAGCAACAGTCTCTTCAAGTCTCGAAAATAAATACGCTAGTTAGGAGGTGAACTGATGCAAGAAGCTTTTGCCAAGCTAAAGGGAGTGGATATCTTCTCCCTAAAGTCCTACATGGAACCAACCAACTTTGGCTCCTTTAATGGAGCCTGGGTCCTAATTAATGAACTCTTCGTAAACCTCTTCTTTTTCATTCTTAATGCCGTCGTTGGCTTCTTTTCCCTCCTCATTCGCATCTTAGAAAAGATTGATCTCTACGCCACCTATAAAACCTATGTCTTTCATGGAGCAAGCAGTATTTGGCACGGATTTACGGGCTCTAATTCTGGCAACATTACCAACAAATCACTTGTAGGCACCTTGCTTTTGGTTTTAGCTTTCTACCTGTTCTACCAGTATTTCTTCTCAAAAGGCTCTTTTTCAAGAACACTCCTCCATGTCTGTCTAGTACTCCTATTAGCTCTGGGGTACTTTGGGACAGTCGCTGGAACTTCTGGTGGGCTCTATCTCCTTGATACCGTCAATAACGTCTCTAAAGACGTTACCAAAAAGATTGCAGGTATTAAGGTGGACTACGCCAAAGATAAGTCCATTAAAATTGGAAAATCGATGTCGGATAGCTACATTGCAGAAACATCCTATGAAGCCTATGTCTTTGTCAATACCGGCCAAGAAAATGGAAAATACAAGAACAGCCAAGACGGGAAAGAAGAAGCCTTTGACGACAGTAAAGTTCTTGGAACTAGTGATAAGAATGGAAATTTTAAGGCTGTCAAAGCCAAAGACCGTTCCAAGTATTTAGACGATTTAGGAGACGGAGCCAACGATGATGGTGAAAAGAACCGTTGGGTATCAGCCATGCCGGACTTCATTTTCACTCGGATGTTCTATGTGATTTTTAAAATTGTAGAAGCCTTTGTATTAGCCGTCCCCATTATCCTTATCCAGCTCTTAAATGTAGTAGCTCAAATCCTTGTTCTCACCATGATTCTACTTTTCCCAGTAGTCCTTCTCATGTCATTCGTTCCAAGGATGCAAGAGTTGGTCTTTGGAGTGCTTAAAGTTATGTTCGGAGGTTTGATTTTTCCAGCAATTACAACTCTCTTAACACTCCTTATTTTCTATATTGAAAAAATGATAGAAAACATTGTCACAAATGGGTTTGATGGAGTTCTGAAAACCTTACCATCCCTTCTCTTATTTGGTCTTGTCTTCAAACTCTTAGTATCAGTGGTTTCTAAAGGTGTCATCTATTTCCTCATCTGGAGATTTAAAGGCCAACTCCTCCAATTCGTTCTTGGCACCAAAGCTCGAATGGTTGCGACAGATATTGGGACTAAAGTTGAACATGGCGTCACAAAGACCAAAGAGGTTGCTTCACAAGTCCCAACACGAAGCCTTGCGACGGCTCAACACCTCGGAAACTTTGCATTGGCTGGAGCCGGTTTTGGGACTGGAGTAATGATGAATGCCAAGAGCCATTTCCAAAATGCTGGTTCCTTCTTTACCCGTAAAGAACCAAGTCAACCGGAAACTTCCATGCCATCTGTACCAACAGAGGCTCCAATAACGCCAGAATCTCCAGAACCAATCATTCCTCCAACACAGACACCACCTGATAACTTCAAGCCGATTGAAGAAGAGAGCCCAACATCTCCAAATGAGACACCAATCATGTCAGAAGGAATACCTAGTCCAGAGGACGAATTCCAAACGCTCAGAGAAGAGTGGATATCACCATTCAAACAACACCGTATCAATACCCTAGAACGGAGATTGGATACTTACAAGGACCCTCAAGCCATGTATAAAGCCCAAGGTTCCAATGCCTTCACCCGTGCTTATCATCAGACCATGACACGAGACAATAAGATAAGAGCCAATATCAAGCGACGAGATCGTTTAACTCAACGCCTAAACCAATTGAGAGGAGAATAGAATGAATACTAAAATACGCTCAAGAACAGCCTTTCCAAGAATGCTTGAAGAGACACTTTTTAAGGCCTACCAAGAAGGGAAACGCTCCGTCGATTTCCTTCTTTTATTTCCAGTCTCAGAAAAAGACAAAGACCAGATCATTGCACAAACGAAAGCTCATTCCGTCGTCTTAGACGCTAAATGGCGCTTTGGGACTGTTCTATTTACAGCTTATATCAGACATTAAGTAGAAAGGAGAGTCGATGAAAAAACTAAAATGGTATCTATTATCTAGCCTTCTTCCTCTCTTTTTTCCTGTTTTTATCATTATCATCATTATGGGAGCCGTCGGAGGAGGTAGCACTGGTGGCTCTTCTCAATCACTAAATGGCGCAACCTACACAGACCACTGGTCAAATGGAGACCCCTATACTCATAATTTACTCGTCCATCGCTATGGTATTAAAGCAGAGCAATTAGACGGCTTTTTAGATACTTTAGGCATCTCCTATGACAAGAAACGCATCAATGGGAAAAAGCTCCTAGATTGGGAGGCTAAGTCTAATCTAGATGTTCGTGCTATTGTAGCGATTGCCTTAAATGAAAGCTCACTTGGAACAGCTGGAGTTGCGACAAATCCTGGAGCTAACATGTTTGGTTTTGGGGCATTTGACTCTAATCCAGAAAACGCCAATAATTTTAACGATGAAATGGCAGTTGTTGGACTCACCAATCAGACCATCATTGGCAATAAAAATGAAACCTTCAAAGTCCAAGATGACAAAGCGCAAAAATTTGCGAGTGGTTCCCTCAACACGTCAACAGATGGTGGGGTCTACTTCACCGATACCTCTGGCTCAGGAAAAAGGCGTGCTGAAACCATGCAAAAACTCGATACTTATATCGATGAGCATGGAGGTACACCAAAAGCCCCTGAGCAAACGACAGGAAAAACGAGAGACGGAGGCGGTGTCACAACTGGGGATGTCCCACAAGGCTATAGCCTCACCAAAGAAATCAATACCTCAAGCTATACAGGACTGTCTTATCCTTGGGGACAATGTACCTGGTTTGTCTATAACCGAGGAAAAGAGGTCGGTGTTAGCTTTGGAGAGTATATGGGAAATGGTGGCCAATGGATGAATGCCCCAGGTTATCAAACAACTCATACCCCTACCGAACACTCCGCACTATCTTTTAGCCCAGGACAAGCTGGAGCAGATCCAACCTATGGTCACATTGCCTTTGTGGAACAAGTCAAATCAGATGGCTCAATTCTCATCTCGGAGTGTAATGTAAAAGGGTTAGGGATCATTAGTTATCGTACATTTGATGCAGAAACTGCAAAAAAATTTACTTATGTTATTGGACACTAATATAAGCAATTACGATAAAAACGGAGGACTCAAATGATTAATATTGTAGATAAAAAAGATATAATGGCGCTCACAGGATACTCTGAATCACAAGCCAGCAACCTAATTAGAAAAGCTAAACAAAACCTTGTTCAAGAAGGGTTTGATTGGTATAAAAATAAACGTATTGGGCGTGTCCCCATTAAAACAATTGAAGCAATTCTTGGTTTTCAATTGCAAATGAAAAATGCTATAATTGATGGTGACCTTCGAAATGCTGTCATAATTGAAGGAGAACAAAATACATGACAGTAATTAAACAAAAAGATGGTCTATGGCAAGTCGATATTAGTGATGGTATTAGTCCTCTTACAGGAAAACGTGTACGTCATCGTAAAGCCAATTTCCCAACAAAACGAGAAGCAAAAGATTACGAAGCAGATTACCGTATCCACCATTTAAATCAGTTACAAACTACTAAAACAGTTTCTATCTCGACCCTCTATACTTTGCTACAAGAAGAAGATAAACTTAGAGGAAATAAAAAAGGTACTGTAGATACTCAACAATCATACTACAATCAATATATATCACGGTTCTTTGAAAAAGCTGATATGGCTTTAGTAACTACTCAGGATATCAAAAAATATCGAGATTGGTTAATAAAGCAACCAAGCGTAAAAGGAGGTACACTATCAGCAAAGCATATCAATCAACAAATGATTTTTGTTCATAAGTTATTTGATATAGCTATTTCAAAAGGATTTAGAAAAGACAACCCTTGTTCTTCTATACGTAGATTACCAGATAAACACAAGGAAATGTCTTACTACACTCCCGAACAATTCAAAGAATTTGATACCTATTTTGAAAAAAATGAGTACTCTTTCCAACTACTTTACCGTACTCTTATGTATACTGGAATTCGCATGGGTGAGGCTCTTGCACTAACCTGGAATGATGTTTTTCTCGAAGAAGGATGCATCAGAATTCATAAATCTGCATATTACCGTAATGGAAAAACTCATATTGGAACAGTAAAAACAACTCAGTCTAACAGAAGGATTTATATCCATAAGGCTTTTGTTAATGAATTGAGAGTCTGGAAATTTACTCAAGCAAACAGATTGTCCAAACTCACTGATTCAACTGATGACCTACAGATTTTTCAATTTTCCGGTGAACCAATGACTGCACCAAACGTAAATAATTTTAGAAAATCATTGAAAAAACGTTTACCTGAGCATTTAAAGTTAATTCGAAATCATGATTTTCGACATTCACATGCAGCATTCTTGATAAGTCAGGGATTAAGAAAAGGTGAGGGGAAAGACTTTATCTTCTTTACACTGATGAAACGACTTGGACATAGTTCCATCAACACAACAATTAATGTTTATTCACATTTATTTCCATCTCAACAGAAGGAAGTTGCTAACGCTTTTGACGATTTTTAAAAAAAAGTGGGCAGAAGTGGGCAGTAAATTTTAAGAAACAAGGGCTAAACCCTTGATATGAAAGGAATCTAGAAAATATTATGATGAACATGCAAAACATGATGAAGCAAGCTCAAAAGCTTCAGAAA
>CADFQU010000003.1 GCA_902836505.1 Streptococcaceae bacterium | reverse complement strand
GTTTTGCGAATTGGTCTTGGATTACCTGGATATTCGCTAATGAGCGATCGCTCGACAGATTCTAGGAAAGAATCACAAATATATTTTTAAATTTAAGTTAGAATGAGGTTTTACTCATGGAAAATGTTGTTGTACATATCATCTCTCACAGTCACTGGGATCGTGAGTGGTATCTACCTTTTGAAAGTCACCGTATGCAATTGGTGGAACTCTTTGATGATCTCTTTGATCTTTTTGAAAACGATCCTGAGTTCAAGAGCTTCCACCTAGATGGACAAACCATTGTCCTTGATGACTATTTAGAAATTCGCCCTGAAAACCGTGACAAGGTGCAGCGTTATATCGACGAAGGCAAGCTCAAGATTGGTCCTTTCTACATCTTGCAGGATGACTACTTGATTTCTAGTGAAGCGAACGTCCGCAATACCTTGATTGGACAAGCTGAATGTGCCAAATGGGGCAAATCTACGCAGATTGGCTACTTCCCAGATACTTTTGGAAATATGGGGCAAGCTCCTCAGATTCTTCAAAAATCAGGCATTCACGTAGCAGCCTTTGGTCGCGGTGTCAAGCCAATCGGATTTGACAACCAAGTCCTCGAAGATGAGCAATTTACCTCTCAATTTTCTGAGATGTATTGGCAGGGGGCTGATGGTAGCCGTGTACTCGGCATTCTCTTTGCAAACTGGTACAGTAACGGGAATGAAATTCCAGTGGATAAAGATGAGGCTTTGACTTTCTGGAAGCAAAAATTAGCAGACGTCCGTGACTATGCATCGACCAACCAATGGTTGATGATGAACGGCTGTGACCACCAGCCTGTACAGAGAAATATTAGTGAAGCCATTCGCGTGGCCAACGAACTCTTCCCTGACGTGACCTTTATTCATAGCTCCTTTGACGAATATGTGCAAGCAGTGGAAAGTGCACTTCCTGAGCAATTATCAACGGTTACAGGAGAATTGACTAGTCAGGAAACCGATGGTTGGTATACGCTGGCGAATACTTCTTCTTCACGCGTTTACCTCAAACAAGCCTTCCAAGAAAACAGCAACTTGTTAGAGCAGGTTGTGGAACCTTTGACCATTATCACTGGTGGGCACAACCACAAGGATCAATTGACCTATGCTTGGAAGACCCTCTTGCAAAATGCACCACACGATAGTATTTGTGGATGTAGTGTGGATGATGTTCACCGTGAAATGGAAGTTCGTTTTGCCAAGGTCAATCAAGTCGGAAACTTTGTCAAGACCAACCTTCTGAATGAATGGAAGGGCAAACTAGCAACTCAAAAAGCGCAGAGTGAGCATCTCTTTACGGTCATCAATACAGGCTTGCATGATAAGGTGGATACCGTCAGCACGATCGTCGATGTAGCGGTTTGTCCATTTAAGGAGTTGCATCCGACAGAAGGCTTCAAGAAAATGGCCGCTTTGACCTTGCCAGACTATCATGTAGAAGATTTAGACGGTCATCTTGTAGAAGCAGATATTGAAGACTTGGGGGCAAGTTTTGGCTATACCTTGCCTAAGGATAAATTCCGTCAACCTTATATCGCGCGTCAAGTGCGCGTGACGGTTCCAGTTCACCTATCACCTCTTTCTTGGACCACCTTCCAGCTTCTGGAAGGAAAAGCTTCCCATCATGATGGTATTTACCAAAATGGGGTTCTCGATACGCCGTTCGTAACCCTCAGTATTGATGATTGCTTGACCCTTTACGACAAGACGACCAATGAGGCTTATGAGGACTTCCTTAGCTTCGAAGACCGCGGGGATATTGGTAATGAATACATTTACTTCCAACCAAAAGGTACTGAGCCAATCTATGCTCAATTGAAAGGATACGAAGTCTTAGAAAACAATGCTCGCTATGCTAAGGTATTGCTCAAACATGACTTGACGATTCCGGTCAGTGCAGATGAAAAATTGGATGCTGAACAAAGAGGTATCATCGAGTTCATGAAACGAGATGCAGGTCGTTCAGAAGAGTTGACAACCATTCCTCTTGAAACAGAAATGACTGTCTTTGTGGACAATCCACAGATTCGCTTCAAGACTCGCTTTACTAATACAGCCAAAGACCACCGCATTCGTCTCTTAGTAAAAACTCATAACACTCGTCCAAGCAATGATTCTGAAAGCATCTATGAAGTTGTGACAAGACCAAATAAACCAGCAGCTTCTTGGGAAAATCCTGAAAATCCACAACACCAACAAGCTTTTGTCAGCTTGTATGATGATGTCAAAGGAGTGACCGTATCCAATAAAGGATTGCACGAGTATGAAATTCTTGGAGACGACACCATGGCTGTAACCCTTCTTCGTGCTTCAGGCGAACTTGGTGACTGGGGTTACTTCCCAACGCCGGAAGCTCAGTGCTTGCGTGATATCGAAGTTGAATTTGCAGTAGAATGTCATCAAGCAGGCGAACGCTTCTCAGCTTTCCGTCGTGCCAAAGCCTTCCAGGTACCATTTACAGCTCTTCAAGTTGCAAAACAAGAGGGGAGTGTTGCGGCAACGGGTAGTCTCTTTAACCATACGGCATTTAGCTTGCCACAAGTCTGCCCAACAGCCTTTAAGGTGGCTGAGAATGAAGAAGGTTATGTCCTTCGTTACTACAACATGAGTCAAGAAAATGTTCGCGTGTCTGAAAAACAACAAGCCATTATTGACTTGCTGGAACGCCCATACCCAGTTCATTCAGGACTATTGGCACCACAGGAAATTCGTACAGAATTCATTCAAAAAGAAGAAATTTAATTTCAAAAAGTAAACATAAACAGAAAGGAGGAGCGAAAAAGTAAGAACCAACTGCTGATTCGCTCCTTTTTGCAGGTGAAAGCAATGACCATTGCAACAATTGATATCGGAGGGACTGGCATTAAGTTTGCTAGTCTAACTCCTGATGGAAAGATTTTAGATAAGACCAGCACCCCAACTCCAGAAACTCTAGAAGATTTGTTGGCTTGGTTGGACCAACGCTTGTCAGAACAGGACTATCGTGGGATTGCTATGAGTGTGCCAGGTGCGGTCAATCAAGAAACAGGAGTGATTGAGGGGATTAGTGCCATTCCTTATATCCATGGTTTTTCATGGTATGAGGCCCTTGCTCATCACCAGCTACCTGTCCATCTAGAAAATGATGCCAACTGTGTTGGACTTAGTGAACTGCTAGCTCATCCCGAGATTGAAAATGCAGCCTGTGTTGTCATTGGCACAGGGATTGGCGGGGCTATGATGATCAATGGGAAACTACACCGTGGTCGCCATGGCTTGGGTGGTGAGTTTGGCTACATGACGACTCTTGCACCAACTGAGAAACTCAATAACTGGTCGCAACTGGCGTCAACTGGAAGTATGGTTCGCTATGTGAATGAAAAATCTGGTCAATCCGATTGGGACGGTCGTAAGATTTACCAAGAGGCTGCAGCAAACAATGTCCTTTGTCAAGAAGCCATTGAGCGCATGAACCGCAATCTTGCTCAAGGACTACTCAATATTCAGTATCTGATCGACCCAGATGTCATTAGCCTAGGAGGCTCTATCAGTCAGAATCCAGATTTTATCAAAGGGGTGCAAAAAGCAGTAGATGCTTTTGTCGAAAGATATGAAGAGTATACAATTGCGCCAGTCATCCAAGCCTGCACCTATCAGGCAGATGCCAATCTCTACGGTGCCCTTGTCAACTGGTTACAGGAGGAAAACCAATGGTAATTTTTACAGGACTTAGTCCCAAACAAGCCCAATCTATCGAAGCATTAAAAAAGCACATTTCTCTACCCAATGTAGAAGTGGCAGTCACCCAGTCTGATCAATCTTCTATTTCTATCAAGGGTGAGGGCGGAAAGTATCAATTGACTTATGACAAACCTCACCAACTCTACCGTGCCTTGTCAGTGCTAGTAACAGCTTTGGTAGAAGGTGATAAGGTAGAGATTGAAGAACAAGCGGCTTATGAAGATTTAGCATACATGGCGGATTGTTCCCGTAATGCTGTAATGAATGTCACCTCTGCCAAGCAGATGATTGAGGTCTTAGCTCTCATGGGCTACTCAACTTTTGAACTCTATATGGAAGATACCTATCAAATCGAGGGACAACCTTACTTTGGCTATTTCCGTGGAGCTTATTCTGCTGAAGAGTTACAGGAAATTGAAGCCTACGCCCAGCAGTTTGATATGACTTTTGTACCATGTATCCAGACCTTGGCCCACTTGTCAGCCTTTGTCAAATGGAGTGTCAAAGAAGTCCAGCAACTTCGTGATGTTGAGGACATTCTCCTCATTGGCGAAGAAAAGGTTTATGACCTGATTGATGGCATGTTTGCGACGCTATCTAAGCTACAGACTCGCAAGGTCAATATCGGAATGGACGAAGCTCACCTAGTTGGTTTGGGACGCTACCTCATCCTAAACGGTGTGGTTGATCGTAGTCTCCTTATGTGCCAACACTTGGAGCGCGTGCTGGATATCGCAGACAAGTATGGTTTCCACTGCCAGATGTGGAGCGATATGTTCTTCAAGCTCATGTCAGCAGATGGTCAGTATGACCGCGATGTGGAGATTCCAGAGGAAACACGTGTTTATCTAGACCGTCTCAAAGACCGTGTGACTTTGGTTTACTGGGATTATTACCAAGATAGTGAGGAAAAATACAACCGGAACTTCCGTAACCACCACAAGATTAGCCAGGATATCGCCTTTGCAGGTGGTGCTTGGAAGTGGATTGGTTTCACGCCTCATAACCATTTCAGTCGTCTCATCGCAGTCGAAGCTAATAAAGCCTGCCGTGCCAATCAAATCAAAGAAGTCATTGTGACTGGTTGGGGAGATAATGGTGGTGAAACAGCCCAGTTCTCTATTTTACCGAGCTTGCAAATCTGGGCAGAACTCAGCTATCGTAATGATTTAGAACGCTTGTCTGCTCACTTAAAGACCAATACAGGTCTATCAGCTGAGGACTTTATGCAGCTGGATTTGGCCAACCTCTTACCATATCTACCAGACAATCTCAGTGGCATCAATCCTAACCGCTATGTCTTTTATCAAGATGTTCTTTGCCCAATCCTTGACAAGCACATGACTCCTGAACAGGACAAACCCCACTTTGCTAAGGCAGCTGAGATTCTGTCTGACATTAAAGAAAAAGCTGGAGTCTACGCTTATCTCTTTGAGACTCAGGCTCAGTTGAATGCTATTTTAAGTAGTAAAGTAGATGTAGGACGCCGCATTCGGGAAGCTTATCAAGCAGATGATAAAGAGAGTTTGCAACAAATCGCCAGAGAAGAATTGCCAAAACTCAGAAGCCAGATTGAAACCTTCCACAAACTCTTTAGCCAGCAATGGTTGAAAGAAAACAAGGTCTTTGGTTTGGATACAGTAGATATCCGTATGGGTGGGCTCTTGCAACGGATTAAGCGAGCAGAAAGCCGTATTGAAAACTACCTAGCAGGCGAAATCTCTCGTATCGACGAACTAGAAGTAGAGATCTTGCCATTTAATGATTTCTACGGAGATAAGGACTTCGCAGCCACAACGGCTAACCAGTGGCATACCATTGCAACAGCTTCGACTATTTATACGACCTAATTCAAAAGGGTGTCTTTAAAGAAAATGCTGTTGAAAGAGGAGAAAGATGTCCGATGGAGACATTTCTTCTCCTTTTTTCTCCATTTTTAAGGCTATGTCATAAATTTGTAGAATTTTTTCTATAATTAGGAGTTTGAAAAAGTTTTCATAGAGTTTTATAATAAAAAATGTAAACGTTACCAAAAAAATAAAATGACAAAGGGGGGAGTCAGATGAAAAAGTTTGTTAAGACCTTGAGAGAAAATCTTATTTTCTTCTTGATGGTTTTACCAGGTGCAGCGTGGTTGATTTTATTCTTCTACATACCTGTTTTGGGAAACGTTGTCGCATTTAAAGACTATCATATCACCGGAGAGGGATTTATTGATAGTGTAATGAAGAGTAAGTGGGTAGGATTTGATAACTTCAAATTCCTCTTTAGTTCTAAAGATGCTTATATCATTACAAGAAATACCGTCCTTTACAACCTAGCCTTTATTTTCTTGGGCTTGATTGTTTCCGTTGGGATTGCCATCATCTTTAGTGAAATGCGTTCCAAACGGTTGGTTAAAGTGTTTCAAACATCAATGTTGTTCCCCTATTTCTTGTCATGGGTTATCATCAGCTTCTTTACAGATGCCTTCTTAAACGTTGATAAAGGCTTGATTAACCATATCTTAACATCACTTGGGATGAAAGGAATCAACTTCTATACAGAGGTTGCCATTTGGCCAGCGCTTCTCCTCTTCTTAGGAATCTGGAAAGGCTTTGGTTATAGCAGTGTTATGTACTATGCAACCATCATGGGAATTGATCCAACCTTCTACGAAGCAGCAACAGTGGATGGAGCATCTAAGTGGCAGCGAATTCGCCACATTACCATTCCTCAGTTGGCTTCCTTGATTACGGTTTTGACCATCCTTGCCATCGGAAATATCTTCCGTGCTGACTTTGGATTGTTCTACCAAATCCCACATAACTCAGGTGCTCTTTATAGTGTGACAAACGTAATTGATGTCTATGTCTACAACGGACTTGCTAAATCAGGGGATATTGCGATGGCCGCAGCGGCTGGTCTTTACCAATCAGTTGTCGGATTGATTCTCGTTTTACTTTCTAATATTGTAGCACGTCGGATTGATAAGAATGCAGCGCTCTTTTAGAAAGGAGGATACCATGGCAAAATCAAAAATTAAAAAAGAAAAAGTTGATAATGTTGGGATCCACTCCTTCAGTAAGAAAGCAGACATCTTCTTTAGTAGCATCGTCGGCTTGGTTGCGCTATCCTGTATCTTGCCCTTCATCTTCGTTGTCATGATTTCCTTGACAGATGAACAAAGTTTGGCAATTCACGGCTTCCAATTTTGGCCTGCTAAGTTTGGTGCAGATGGCTATCTTTTCCTTGTTCAATTTAAGGATAAGATTCTTCAAGCCCTCTTCATTACCCTGTTTGTAACGATTGTAGGGACAGCATGTAATGTCTTTATTACAACGACCTACGCCTACGCGATCTCTCGTAGAACCTTTAAGTACAGAAACTTCTTTACTGTCTTTGCCCTCTTGAGCATGCTCTTTAGTGCAGGGATGGTACCAGGATATATCGTTACTACTCAGTTGCTTCATTTAGGAGATACCGTTGGAGCCCTCATCATTCCAATGTTATTGAGTCCTTTTAACATCATCTTGATGCGGACCTTCTTCAAACGGACAATCCCAGAAGCCATTCTTGAGTCTGCTCGGATAGATGGAGCCAGTGAAACACGGATCTTCTTCCAGATCTGTTTGCCACTTTCTCTCCCAGGAATTGCGACCATCAGTCTCTTCACAGCCCTCGGCTTCTGGAATGACTGGTTCAACGCCCTCCTCTACATCAAGAGTGAAAATCTCTATCCCCTTCAATACTTGCTGATGCAAATCCAAAATAATATGGATTACATTTCTAAATCAGTCGGTGCATCTAGTCAAATCGCTGGTGCGGTCCAATCCCTTCCTAAGGAAACTGGACGGATGGCCATGGTGGTGGTGGCAACAGTTCCAATCGCTATCCTCTATCCGTTCTTCCAACGTTACTTTGTAAAAGGATTGACCATCGGTGGTGTGAAAGAGTAAGCAAACCTTTCTCGCCCACCCTTCATAATGTTAATAAAGAAAAATAAAAAAGGAGTTTTTCTCATGAAAAATTGGAAAAAATATGCTTTAGCTTCTGCTAGCGTTCTCGCACTTGGAGCAACTCTTGCTGCTTGTGGTAACTTGACAGGTGATAACCAAAAATCATCTAAGAGTGAAGACGGTAAAACAGTTATCAAAATGTACCAAATCGGTGACAAACCGGATAACTTGGATACCTTGTTAGAAAATGCTAACAAGATCATCGAAGAAAAAGCTGGTGTTAAATTAGACATCCAATACCTTGGTTGGGGTGACTATGACAAGAAAATGAACGTTATCATTTCATCTGGTGAAAACTACGATATTGCTTTCGCAAACAACTATGTTATCAACGCTCAAAAAGGTGCTTACGCTGACTTGACAGACTTGTACAAGAAAGAAGGAAAAGAGCTCTATGAAGCACTTGACCCAGCTTACATCAAAGGGAATACTGTAAACGGCAAGATCTATGCTGTTCCAGTTGCAGCCAACGTTGCATCTTCACAAAACTTTGCCTTCAACGGACCACTTCTTGAAAAATATGGTATCGACATCTCAAACGTAAAAGACTATGCTTCTCTTGAACCAGTCTTGAAAGCGATCAAAGAAAAAGATCCAAACGTTGTTCCATTCGCAATGAACAAGAGCTATGGTGGACCTTCTGATGACTTCGATTACATTGCAGTAGATGGACTTCCATTCGTTGTCGATTTGCAAGGTGACACCACTAAGATCGTTGACCGTTACACTATTCCACGTTATGTTGAAAACTTGAAGACTCTTCATAAATACTATGAAGCTGGTTACATTCCAAAAGACGTAGCTACAAGCGACACTGGATATGACCTTTCTCAAGATACTTGGTTGGTACGTGAAGAAACAGTAGGACCTGCTGACTACGGTAACAGCTTGCTTACTCGTGTAGCAAACCGTAAGATCGAGATCAAACCATTCACTCAACTTTACAAGAAGAACAACACTACTCAAGTTGCAAACTTTGTCATCTCAAACAACTCTAAGAACAAAGAAAAAGCAATGGAAGTATTGAACCTCTTGAATACAAACCCAGAACTCTTGAACGGTCTTGTTTATGGTCCAGAAGGCAAGAACTGGGAAAAAGTTGAAGGTAAAGAAAACCGTGTGAAAGTCTTGGATGGCTACAACGGAAATACTCACATGTCTGGATGGAACACTGGTAACAACTGGATCCTTTACATCAACGAAAACGTAACGGATGAGCAAATTGCACAATCTAAGAAAGACTTGGAAACTGCAAAAGAATCTCCAGCACTTGGATTCATCTTCAACACTGAAAACGTGAAATCAGAAATCACTGCCCTTACTAACACTTTGAACCAATTCACAAGTGCCATCAATACAGGTACAGTAGATCCTGAAGTTGAAATTCCTAAGATGCTTGAAAAATTGAAATCAGAAGGTGCCTACCAAAAAGTATTGGATGAAATTCAAAAACAATACGATGAGTACCTTGCTGCTAAGAAATAAGCTAACAATACTTGCTTAAGTCTATTAAAAGACTTTGAGGTCTTCGTACTTCAAAGTCTTTTCTGTTGATGATTTAGAATCGAAAGCATCAGGGGAAATGTGCTATAATATAGGATATAATCATCATTTGTACTAGGGAAACTATACTAACTTGATTGAAGTTCCCCTCTACAGCAAATGAATATGGAGACAAATTATGGGAAGAATGATTGAATTTATTTTTACAAGAGTTTACTTAGCCATGCTGGCAACAGGAATTTTTTGGGCGCTAACTTTTTGTGGAGGAATCTTATTTGGATTTGGGCCAGCTAGCGCAACGATTATGAGTCTATATGCCGAACATGGATCTGATTACAAGCAATATGGTTGGTCTGAAGCTTGGTCCCTCTATAAAGAGAACTTCCGTCGTGCCAACCAGGTTTTCTATACATTTTTTTTAATCGAAGCCATTCTTGTTTATGGCATGTATCTGATGATTCAATTGCCCCACTTGTCCCTATTTCAGATTTTTATCTTATTGGTTAATTTAATTTTATTATTGGTGGCTCCCCTGACTTTTGCAGTCTACCTCAAGCTTCAGGTCCATTTTGAGTTGTCCTATCTCAATAGCTTGAAGTTGAGCTTTATTGGTGCTTTTCTTGATATTCGTGCAGTGACGAAGTTTCTCTTGGGGACCTTTCTTCTTGGGGTTGTCACCCATTTCGTTCCAGCTTTATTTTTCTTTGTTTTACTGGGCTTGTGGCATTTCTTTGTCAATGATATTTTTCAACCCGTCTATGAAACAATTCGGTCTAAAGTGGTTTCTTAATTATGAAAAAAATATGGTTAGCAACACTTTTGAAATTCTATGCCTATATCATGGTCGGGATTATCACGACCTTAGGTGTGACGGTTTCTTTGATTTATTGGCATAATCAGAAGGCAGAGACAGATCGAATCGCTCAGTTGATTTCCTCTCGCTTGACTGCTGAGGTAGAGGATATTTATAAGAGATCTTCTCAATGGGGGAAGAGTCTGGTTGAAAATCCAGCCAAACTTGAAGGTGTTTACAAGTATTTTTCAATGACACCTTCTGAATATGAAAGTTGGCGCTTGGACAATTATTTTTCCAACTATATTCAAGTCTCCCTACACCGCAATGTTGAGACTCTTTACTTGGAACACGACGCCCTGGATGAAATTGATTTGGTGTTAAATGACTATACAACGGTCTTTGTCTCCAGTAAAAGTAAAAAAGGAGGGCAACAAGTTCCAGCGGATCAATACGTGGCTAGTTCACAAGCGATTCCAGTCTCCTTGACGGATGTTACGACTGGCGAAGATATTGGACTGGCTTACATTAAAATCAATCCAGCACTTTTGGATTCTGTTGTCGACAATATTCAAGACACGATTCCAGTTGCTGTCCAGATTTATAATCCCTTGGGGAAGGATTTTTACCACAGGGGAGACACCAAGCCAGAAGATCATAGTCAGTGGATTGTGCGAGATACTGCTTACGGCTATCAAATCTGGGTTGGGATTCCGACCTCTTACACAGTTCGAACAGCCTTATTTAGTTTTACCTGGATGATTTCGGTCGCCTTAATCCTGGTCTTGGTCTTGTATCTCTTGCTCCAGCGAATTTTCCGTAATTACCAAAGACAAGTTTTGGATTTGGTAGATACCATGGAAGCCATCAGCCAGGGGGATTCTGAGCGACGGATCAATGTGGATACCAAAGAGCAGGAGCTCCTCCTAGTGGCAGAAATGACCAATACCATGTTGGACAATATGGACAAGTCTATTCGGGATATCTATCAGTTACAACTGAGCCAGAAAGATGCCAATATGAAGGCCTTACAAGCGCAGATTAATCCGCATTTCATGTATAATACCATGGAGTTTATTCGCATGTATGCAGTCATGCAGGATCAAGAAGAATTAGCCGATATTATTTACGAATTTAGTAGTCTCCTTCGAAACAATATTTCAGAGGAGAAAGAGACGACTATAGAAAATGAGTTGGAATTTTGTAGAAAATACAGCTATCTCTGTATGGTGCGTTATCCAAAATCGATTGCCTATGGCTTTAAAATTGAACCCGGTCTAGAAGAGATGGTTATTCCAAAGTTTACTCTTCAGCCACTAGTGGAAAATTACTTTGTTCATGGAGTTGATCGCAAACGCAAGGACAATGTCATTAGTATCAAAGTCCGTCATGTTGGAGAAGCTGTGGAAATTCGTGTCCAGGACAATGGGAGAGGGATGGAACCGAGTCAGTTGCAACGGATCCAACAAGTATTGAGTCATAGGGATCCTCGAGAAGAAGTAGAAGAAAGTAAGGGACGGCAATCAATTGGGATTGTCAATGTCCACGAGCGTTTCCTTCTCTACTTTGGGGATCGTTACCACATTCAAATTACATCAGAAAAAGGAAAAGGTGTCCTCTATACGATGACCATCGAGGACATTTAAGAGGAAAAAATCGTGTATAAAGTCTTATTGGTTGACGATGAATATATGATTACTGAGGGGTTGAAAAAACTGATTCCCTTTGAAAAATGGGACATGGAGGTTGTGTACACAGCAGAGGATGCCGATCAGGCCTTGGCCTATGTTTCAGATTATCCAGTGGATGTCGTGATTACGGATGTCAATATGCCAGGAAAAACTGGTCTGGAAATGATTGATCAAATGCAGTCCATTCTTCCCCATGCAGCCTATATCATTATGTCAGGTTACCAAGATTTTGCTTATGTAAAAAAAGCCTTAAACCTCCGGGTAGCAGACTATCTGTTAAAGCCTGTCAATAAGGTGGAGTTGGGAAATATCCTAGAAAAATTATCTCAAACTCTGAAAAATCCAGATCAAGCGACGGCCAATCGGCTCCTTCATGAAGATTGGTCAGAAGAAGAGTTTGAGCAGGCCATCCGAGGAAGAAAGCAACTCTGGATTGGAGTGGATAAGGAAAGAAAAGGCTTTGCCAGTTCGTCTTATCAAGTCTTAGGAAAAAATCTTCAACTCTATCTATCAGATGAGGATGAGGGGGCTTTCCTACAGCGTCGTTTCCAAGCACCTTACAAGGAACATTTTCAACAATTTAAAGAGCTTGTTGAACGAAGTCTATTTTATGGGGATCTCCCTTTGGAAGAAGAAGGTGGTGTCTTTAATTACTACGAACCCATCTACCGTGTCATCATCCAGGGGAATATCCAACAGATTTTAGAAGAGTTGAACTGGTTGGAAGAAACCGTGAAAAGCCATACTCCAAAAGTGGCAATAGCCAAGCAACTCTTTATTCAGTTCATTATGGATGTCTTTCATTTATTTGAACACTTGCACGGAGATGACCTGGCAGAAGTTGTGAAAGCTGTTCATGAGACAACGACTTTCGAGGATCTTGTTACCTGTGTTCGGAACCAATTGGAGAGTTTCTTCTCTCAATATCGAATGAACAATAATGTGGCGACCGTATTGGAAGTGATTGGACGTGACTATCGGAAGGAACTGTCGCTCAAGGATATCAGCAAGGATCTCTATATCAATCCCGTTTATTTAGGACAATTGATCAAACGTGAGACCAATTCCACCTTTGCGGAACTCCTGAATAAACAACGGATCAAAGCTGCCCAACAGTTGCTTTTATCCACAACTGAAAGCATTGAGGATATATGCTATGAGGTCGGCTACAGCAATGTCGGTTACTTTTACAAGGTTTTCCGCAAGTTGTGTGGCAAGTCGCCCAAAGCCTACCGTCAACAAATCGGCGTAGAGGAAAGTGACTAATCTGAAAACATGAAAATACCCTCCATTGATTAAAAAATGGAGGGTATTTTTTAGTTGCTTCTTCCGATCAAAATCGTGGCAGAAATGGTGACCTGAGTCAGATCGGTCCAGTCAATTTGAGCTGGATCGACGTGAAAGAGGAGAGGCGTCATGCTCAGAAGAGCCTCTCGTAATGCTGGTGTGAGTTCGAAGGTTTCCTGGCAATGGATGGTGTTTTCAATCGTAAAATGATCGGAGAAATGTTGAATAATCTGCTCATTAGAATAATCGGCCTGATCCAGGTGCTCCTTAACCTTATGACGAATCTCTTGCAGATGCGCGGCTGTTGGGATGACCTTGATAAGGCGACCATCTGGGGCCATGACCCGTTTAAACTCTTGATAATTTGCTGGCGAAAAGATATCTAGGAGAAGGTCCATGCTCTGGTCTAAAAGGGGGAGACGGGCTAGATCCCCGACAAACCACTTGACCTTCCATTCATGGTCGCTCTTGGCAGCCAGCTGGATCGATTCCTTAGACAAATCAAAGGCGTAAAAGGAATGGTCTGGATACCGTTCTTGTAAGATGCGAGAATAGTAGCCTTCCCCGCAACCAATATCTAAAATGTTGGCTGGATGGTCCAGTGGAGACAAGCATTCTGATAGGGTAGTAAGGATATGGTCGTAGAAGCCGTTCTCTAAAACTAGTTGCCGGTTTTGGAAACTCTCCTTGTCATAGTCCTTAGAGGCCTTCACTTGTGGGGCCAAGTTCACATAGCCAAACTTAGCAAGGTCAAAGGAATGGCGGTTGGGACAAGTCAAGCTTTGTTGGACTAGCTCAAGGGCTTCCTGGCAGATGGGGCAGGCAAAAGCTGTTGCGGTCTGAAATCGTTGTAATTTTGGTTTGATCGTCATGATACTTCTAGTGTACCAAAAAACCTCTGAAAGTCATAGTTTCAGAGGTCTCTCTTTTTAATAAGTCAAAACAAAGTATTTTTTCTTGCCGCGACGGATAACGGTCAATTCATTTTCTATTTTATCGCTATCGCTCAAGACATAGTCAAGGTCTTGGATACGGTCACCGTTGATGTAGATGGCGCCATTTTGGACATCTTCACGGGCTTGGCGTTTTGAGTTAACCACGCCAGATGACACGAGAAGTTCTACGATGTTGTGGTTTTCGTCTGCTTGTACTTGGTAGTTTGGCACGCCACGAAGTCCTTGCTTAAGCTCTTTAACAGAAAGGTTTTTGATGTTTCCAGCAAAGAGTTGCTCCGTGATGTTGAGGGCTTCTTTGTAAGCTTCTTCACCGTGGACAAGGGTAACCACTTCACGCGCCAAGACTTTTTGAGCCAAGCGTTCGTGTGGCGCAGCTTCAAACTGTTTGCGGATCTCTTCAATCTCATCAAGAGACAAGAAGGTAAAGATTTTCAAGAAGCGAACAGCGTCAGCGTCCATGACATTCATCCAAAATTGGTACATTTCGTATGGAGAAGTCTTTTCAGGGTTGAGCCAAACCGCATTCCCTTCAGATTTACCAAATTTCTTACCAGTTGCATCTGTGATGAGGGGCACAGTGATTACGTGACCAGTCTTGTCAGCCTTCCGACGCAACAATTCGGTACCAGCAGTCATATTTCCCCACTGGTCAGAACCACCGATTTGCAGAGTGACATTGTGCTCTTGGTTCAAGACAAAGAAGTCGTAGCCTTGCATGATTTGGTAGGCAAATTCAGTGTAAGAAATCCCTGTTTCAATCCGTTTCTTCACAGATTCCTTGCTCATCATGTAGTTGACAGTAAAGTATTTTCCGATGTCGCGAAGGAAGTCAATGAAGCTAATGCTGCCAAACCAGTCGTAGTTATTGACCATGACAGCCTTATTTTCCCCATTTTCAAAATCTAAGAAACGAGACAATTGCCCTTGGATAGAAGTGACCCAACCGTCTACAGTCTCCTTAGTTTGTAAACTGCGCTCGGCATCTTTGAAAGAAGGGTCTCCAATGAGTCCGGTCGCACCACCGACAAGCGCATAAGGTTTGTGGCCTGCCAATTGTAAGCGACGACTGGTCAAGATTGCAACAAGGTGCCCAAGGTGTAAACTATCAGCAGTTGGATCGTAGCCAGTATAATACGATACTTGTCCTTCTTCTAGGGCTTTACGCAAAGCATCTTCGTCAGTCGTTTGGAAAATCAAACCACGTTCTTTTAGCTCATCAAAAATGTGCATCGTTCTCTCCTTTTCTAAGCTACTGGCCGGATCGATGAAAACAGTCCAGTATCTGTATGGTTTCTCTCTATTTTACCATAATGACTTGAAATAGCAATGAATGGACGAAAAAAATCCAATCGGAAGCAGTGTTCTCAACTTTAGGAATTGAAAAGAAAGAGGTCCATTTGGTATAATAGGAAGGACAAGGAGAAATAGAGTGAGTCAAATGAGAGAATTTTTTACAAAGTGCGGGAAGAAAATAAAAGACTTCTTTGCCAAGATGACTGTTGAAGTCGATGAGAAAGAAGACAAGGAGGGCTGGTCACTAGGAGATTTCCTAGCAACGATTCTCCGGACGATGAAACTTCTTTGGGATGTGTTATTGGTGTTTGCTTTGGGTGGTCTCTTGTTTGGTGCAGGGATTGCGATTGGCTATGCAGCTAGCCTCTTTAATGAGGCTGAGACGCCAGATCCAACACAGCTGGTTCAACAAGTGCGAAATGTTTCCAGTGTTTCAAAGATTTCCTACTCAGACGGGAGTGTCATTTCTGATATTGATAGTGACCTCATTCGGATTCCTGTTCAAAAGGATGCGATTTCTGACAATGTCAAAAAGGCTGTCATTGCCACCGAGGATGAGAATTTTAACAGCCATAACGGGGTCGTTCCGAAAGCAGTAATCCGGGCTACTTTGGGTTCAGTTGCTGGAGTAGGTTCCTCTAGTGGGGGTTCGACTTTGACCCAACAGTTGATCAAACAACAAGTTGTGGGAGATGCGCCGACCTTCTCACGGAAGGCTGCGGAGATTATCGATGCCCTTGCTCTTGAGCGGGTAATGGATAAGGACGAAATTTTAACGACCTACCTCAATGTATCTCCATTTGGTCGAAACAACCGTGGACAAAATATTGCCGGAGTGGAAGCGGCGGCTCAAGGTATCTTTGGAGTTTCTGCCAAAGATTTGACCATCCCACAGGCGGCCTTTATTGCTGGTTTACCACAGAGCCCCATTGTCTACTCACCTTATGCTTCTGATGGAAGTCTCAAAACTCCAGAAAATCAAGCTTTAGGCTTGGATCGTGCCAAGGATGTCTTGTACAACATGTATCGGACAGGGGTTATCAGCAAGGAAGAGTATGACCAATATAGTCAATATGATTTAAGTAAGGATTTCCTTCCGTCAAATGGCATCGAGAAGACGCCACACGACTACTTGTATTTCCAAGCCGTCAGTGAAGCGGAAGAAGCCATGTATGAGTATTTAATCAAGAGAGACAATGTCTCCCGCCAAGACCTAAAAAACAATTCGACCGTTAAATCTTATCAAGAGTTAGCGAAGAAAGAATTGCGAGAAGGTGGTTATACGGTCCAAACCACTATCAACAAAGCTATCTACAATGCCATGCAAGAAGCAGTTGCCAATTATGGAGGCATCTTGGACGATGGAACGGGTACGGTAGAAGTTGGGAATGTCCTTATGGACAACCGAACAGGAGCTATTCTCGGCTTTGTCGGGGGACGGAATTTTGACGGGAATCAAAATAACCATGCTTTTGATACGGAGCGTTCTCCAGGTTCTACCATTAAACCCTTGCTGGCTTATGGAATTGCCATTGACCAAGGCCTGATGGGAAGCAATAGTATCCTCTCCAATTACCCAACCAACTTCTCTAGTGGAGAGCCAATTATGCACGTGGATAACCGAGGGACTGGCATGATGGACCTTCGAGAGGCCCTCAATACCTCATGGAATATCCCAGCTTATTGGACCTACCGTACATTACGCGAAAAGGGTGTCGATGTCCCAGGCTATATGGAAAAAATGGGCTACGACATCGCTGAGTATGGGATTGAAAGTCTGCCAATGGGAGGCGGGATCGAAGTAAGTGTTGCTCAACATACAAACGGTTATCAAACCCTTGCCAATAACGGGAATTATCAAAAACGCTACATGATTGAAAAGATCATGGATCGAGATGGGAAAGTTGTTTACCAGCACGAAAGCAAACCAACTCGGGTTTATTCAGCGGCAACTGCAACCATCATGCAGGATCTGTTAAGAGGGGTCATCAGCTCTGGTGCGACTACAACCTTTAAGAGCCGGATCAGCCAGGTCAACCCAACCCTTGCAAATGCTGATTGGATTGGAAAAACCGGAACCACCAATGATAATGGAGATATGTGGCTCATGCTTTCTACTCCAAATCTCACCTTAGGTGGTTGGATTGGACACGATAACAATGCTTCCATGGCTCCGTTGACAGGATACAATAATAACGCAAGCTACATGGCCTATTTAGCCAATGCCATCTATCAGGCGGATCCAAATGCTTGGGGCGTTCAAGATCGCTTCACCCTAGATAGCAGTGTCATTTCATCGACTGTTCTCAAATCGACAGGACAACGACCGGGTCGTGTCAATGTCAATGGTCGTGATATCGATGTGTCGGGTGCGACGGTTACCAGCTATTGGGCTAAAAATGGTGCTCCACAAACGACCTACCGCTTTGCGATTGGTGGTTCAGATAGTGATTATGCTAGCGCTTGGGCCGGAATTCTAGGCGGTTCAGCAAATCCTTCCAATGGAAATCGCAATAGCAACCGGACAAACAATCCTAGTACGCCAAGCAGTTCATCATCGAGTGGACAAAATCGATAAAAATTATCAGAGACAATACCATAAAATCGTTTTCATGTCTAGAGAAAACCTTGTGTTTTTTGTGAAAATACGATATAATAAGGACAAGTAATTTGTCGTGCGCTTTATTTGAAATATTGTCCAAATAGAAGCTTACAGCAGTTAAATCAAACTTTATAAAAGTCGATTTAGCTGCTCTTTTTGTGCCTATTTTTAGAAAAAAAGTAGTTTGTTACCAAAACTTAATTTTTCTAAAAATTATCAAAAAGGATGAATGAGAGCGAGGAGAGAATCCTCCGCGTGATGAAATTCACACCAACCTTCGTCAAAACCGTTGTGAACAGAGACGCATGTCTTCTCTTTCAAGACGGTATAGAAACCGGGTATTAAGAAAGGGAGCAACACTA
>CADFQU010000002.1 GCA_902836505.1 Streptococcaceae bacterium | reverse complement strand
AAAAATCAGCTTTTGAAAAATGAGAAATAAGAGATGAAATACTATTTAAAAGAAGAATTTTTACACGATAACAATGTTAAAAATGCCGGTAATAAGGCACGTAATGATGTTGAAGAAATTGTAAAGAGAGAAGGTTATCAAGCCTTGGTTCTTTCAGTTGATAATTGGTACGAGATGAGGACGCTTAAAGCACAGCTTCATAAATCTAAGGCTTTTGGTCAGGCTTTGGATCAATTAAAGCAAGGTGATGAGTTATTGATCCAGTTTCCCATGCTTCACCATAGCTTTTTCTCAACGAATCATGTAAAGAAAGTTCAGAAAAAGGGTGTAAAAGTTCATTTTATTATCCATGATTTAGAAGCTCTTCGTTATGTTAAAGTTGATAATATCCCTTTGAAGCATAAGATTCGAGTTCAAATTCAAGAATCAGGTCTTCTTGGTGTAGCTGATGGTATTATTGCCCACAATCCAATCATGAAATCTGTTTTGGTGGAAAAAGGGGTTGAGGCGGGTAAGATTGTTAGCCTTGGTATTTTCGACTATTTGATTCCAAATTTCCAAGAGAAGACGGGTCTTACTAAGAATCAGCCCATTATTGTAGCTGGTAATTTGGCTCAGGAAAAAGCTGGTTATCTTTACTCTCTTCCTGAAGAACCTGCTTATAACCTTTATGGTGTTGGATTCGATGAAAGCAGAGCTCTTGCGAATGAGACTTACTTTGGGTCCTTCCTACCTGACGAGCTACCAGCAGCTCTTGAGGGTGGTTTTGGTCTTGTCTGGGATGGAGATAGCGCTGCGACCTGTAGTGGTGTATTTGGTGAGTACCTTCGCTATAACAACTCTCACAAGGCGTCACTATACTTGGCCTCAGGTTTTCCGCTTGTGGTTTGGAAACAGTCTGCTCTCTCGCATTTTGTTCTTGAGAACGGTTGTGGGATTGCAGTAGAATCTCTTCATGATTTGAAAGCGGAAATTGACAATCTTTCAGATACTGACTATCAAGATTTGGTTGAAAATGCTAAGCGTGTTGGTCAGGAGATTCGAGAAGGTCGCTACCTAAAGACTGCATTAGCAAGTTTAACATAAGATCAGAAGAAGTCGCTCGGACTTCTTTTTTGTGTTTCGAAAAATATCACTAATTTTAAAAATTTACCTCATAAAACTTTTCCTGGAGGATTTGGTATGGTAGAATAGGGAGAGTATAAAAAATTACTAAAGGAATGGAAATGAGAAAAAAGGATTTCATTTATTTTGCCAGTACAGCCGTACTACTAGCTGCCTCAGTCCAAGTCGCCCATGCCGATGAAGTGGGAGTGAAAGAATCGGCAGTCACTGAAAGTGAAGCGGTAACGACACAAGCTAGCTCAGCACCAGTTGTCGAGGAAAAGCAAGAAGTAGGGACTCACCAGTATACGGCGCCAGCCCCAGTAATAGAGCTTCCAGTTACTAGCTCAGAAGTTACGAAGGCAGACGAGCCAAAGGTAGAAACAAAGTCTATTTCAGGAGGGGAATCTGTCCCATCTTCTGAGTCAACTGCGAAACCAGTAACGGGGACCACTACCTTCTTCAATACGGCCTCAAACGTTCCAGATAGTCGCTCAACGGATGTGGCTGTTCAGCCAAAATCATTTGTTGATGTGAGTAGCCATAATGGAGATATTAGCGTTGAAGACTACCGTACTATGGCTAATAAAGGTGTGGGCGGTGTCGTTGTTAAATTGACAGAAGACACCTGGTATAAGAATCAGAATGCTGAAAATATAATTCGCAATGCGCAAGCTGTGGGTCTACAAGTATCGACCTACCACTTCTCGCGCTATACTTCTGAGGAAGCGGCGCGTGCAGAAGCACGATTCTATATTGCAGCAGCGAAACGATTGAATCTTCCAAAGAACACCCTTATGGTCAATGACTTTGAAGATGCTGAGATGCTACCAAACATCAATCAGAATACCCAAGCATGGGTAGATGAAATGAGAAAAAATGGTTACAGTAACCTGATGTTCTATACTAGTGCTAGCTGGTTGGATGAAAACAACCTTCGTAAGAAAGGTCCTGTTAATACTGCTCAATTTGGTCTTCAGAATTTCTGGGTTGCCCAATATCCTTCTCCAAAACTATCTGTAGATGATGCGAAAAGCTTGCGTTACAATGGGAAAGCAGGTGCGTGGCAGTTCACTTCTCAAGCGGAATTGCTACCAGGAAAACATCTCTTAGACCACAGTGTGGACTATACAGGTCGCTTTACAGCTAGCGCAAAACCTGTAGCTGACCCAACAGAAGGGAAATTAAGTGGAGATATTAGCATTGTTAATAACGATACCATGGCGGGTCGCTTTGACGTTGTAATCTCAAATGTCAAAGCACCAAATGGTGTTCAAACTGTTTCTGTTCCAATTTGGTCAGAAATTAATGGCCAAGATGACATTATATGGTATACTGCTGACCGTCAAAATAATGGAACTTATACAGTAAACGTTAAGGCTTCAGCTCATAAAAACTCAACAGGCCTTTATAATGTTCACCTTTATTATGTTCAAAAAGATAGGCAAATGACGGGTGTGAGTGGAACAACTACGCAAGTATTCGTTGGCAAGACACCTGAGCAGTTAAAACCTAAAGCAAGTTTTGCTATTGAAAACAATAACGTTAAAACAGGAACTTTTGACGCCGTTATCACTAATATCTCATCTCCTCTAGGTGTTAAAGAAGTTTTAGTTCCATCATGGAGTTTAGAGAATGGTCAGGACGACCTTATCTGGCATAAGGCAACTAAGCAAGCTGATGGTAGCTATCGCGTAACCATTAAGGCAAGCGAGCATAATGGTAATAAAGGAAATTACCGTGCAGATGCCTACATCGTCGACAACTCTAACAATCGTCACTATATTGCTGAAAAAGTAGTGTCTGTTGATTATGCTCGACCAAGCGGTGTTCTTACGATTGAAAACAACAACACTGCAACAGGTACATTTGATGCTGTCGTTCGTAATATTGTTGCACCTACTGGTTTGAAGGAAGTTTTGGTTCCATCATGGAGTTTAGCTGGTGGTCAAGATGACCTCATCTGGCATAAAGCAACTCGTCAATCCGACGGTTCTTATCGTGTGACGATTAAGGCAACTGATCATAAGAATTCTACAGGTAAATACCGTGCAGATGCCTATATCGTAGATGATTCGGACCAGCGTTTCTACCTCAGTGAAAAAGTAGTAGAAGTGACTCAAACTCGGCCTAGTGCAAATTTGGTTATTGAAAATAGTAATGAAGACTTGGGAACATTCGACGCAGTTGTTCGCAACGTAGTATCACCAACAGGACTCAAGGAAGTCTTGATTCCATCATGGAGCCTAGTTAATGGCCAAGATGATCTCGTTTGGCACAAGGCTAGTCGTCAATCTGATGGAAGCTACCGTGTTACTATTAAGGCTAATGAGCATAAGAATTCTCTAGGAAATTACCGCGCTGACCTTTATATTGTCGATAATGCAAATCAACGTCATTATGTCACTGAAACGATTGTTGACGTGAAACAAAATAAGCCAGTTGGTACCATTTCAGTAGTCAATAACAATAAAGAAACTGGCACTTTCGATGTCATTATCAGCAATATCTACAGTCCAAAAGGCATTCGTGCCGTTCAAGTTCCTACCTGGTCTGATGTGAATGGTCAAGATGATATTCGTTGGTATGAAGCGACTCGTCAATCGGATGGGACTTACAAGTTAAGTGTGAAGGCCTCTGACCATAAGTTTTCGACAGGTACTTACCATGTTCATCTGTACTATATCCAGGGGGATGATAGTCGTGTTGGTGTTGGTGGCACGACGGTACAGGTTGAAAACCAGAATGCCAAGACAAAAACACAGGCTGTAATAAGAAATATCGATTCTGAAAAAGGAACATATACTGTAACAGTTTACCAAGCTCCTCAAGGCCGACAAATTAGGCAAATTCGAGTTGCGGTTTGGTCACAATCTCATCAAGAAAACCTTCGTTGGTATTCAACGAAACCAAATGGTGTAGAAACCAATGTTGACATTCTTGCTTTTAATCATGGGAATCTAGCAGGGGACTATACTACACATGTTTATGTAGATTATACAGATGACAGTGTGGAAGGTTTTAACCTTGGAACAACAAAACTTTCTCCTCGTAATCCAAAAGTTGGCTCACAAACGACTTATTTTTCTCAACGGGACCCTCGTTGGGGAGCAAAATGGTATGGCGTGAGCAATATGGACCAATCAGGGTGTGTTCCAACTTCTTTAGCGATGGCATTTACGGATATTCTCGGAAGAGAAGTGTTGCCAACGACAGTAGCGGATTATCTGTATTACAACACCAATTCCTTTAATAAGATTGCTGTAGCTGGAACAGATGCAGATGGACTTGTGGCAGCAACTAAGCATTGGGGCTTAACGAGCCAAATGCTTACAGGGAAAGATGCAATTGCAGCTACCTTAGTATCAGGGAAACACGTCCTTGCGGCAGTTGAGGAAAGCATATTTATCAATGCTCCTTATACGCATGAAATCGTCTTGCAAGGCTACGATAATGGGAAAACCTATGTAAGAGATCCATTCAATCCTGCTAACAACGGTTGGCATTCTATTGATTATATCTTCTCGGTAAAAAGTACGGATCCAATTGATGCTAAGTTAGGTTCACCATTTTTCAGCATTTTTGCCTAAGGACTTTTCTAGAATAGAAAGACGACCAGCTCTTTGAAGGGCTGGTTTTTTGCATCCCTTTGATGGTTGGGGGAGGAGTCATTAGACAGGGAATATTTGTCTAAACCCCAGAAACACCCTGAAGATATCTATGCAACTATTTAAAGGCAAACGAAAAGGGTATAAAAAAGCTACGAAAATAAGGGCTGGAGCCACATAATAGATCTTTGCAATCATACTTTTGGGGGACTTAACCTAAATTGGCTAGATGATGCAGAAATTAAGAAAACTTATTTAAAAAAGAACATTTTACTACTAATTTGTTTATTTAGCGACACTTTTTGTATAATCGTTGGCTTAATTAACTCATATATGATAAAAATGGAGTGAGGAACTTTTTTGGTTCAAAATGATAAAAGGAGATGAAAGAATGAAAAAGAGACCGTCCTTATGGAAAACCTTTTTGAAAAAAGGGTTTGCCCTCTTCACCATTTTGATGATGCTAGGACAAATGAGTCAAGGAGCCGTATCAGTTTTGGCTAATGAACTAGCAGTCGGAGATAATGGTGCCTTAGATGTTAGCCTCTTGTATGGAGATAAACAAGACCATCCTGGTGGGATGGCCTATAATACGGGTGATACCATGTCTGGATATATCCAGATTACACCTAAAAATCTGACAACAGATCTGGATGATGTAGTTGTGAACCTAGTCCTTCCAGGAAAATACTTGGATGAGGTCAATGTTCCCGAGTTCAATAGTAGCTCACAACATGATGCACCATCTGTGACCAAGGTAGGGGATGATTACCATGTCAGCCTTCATTTTACGAACTACCAAAAATCTGAGGTCTTGACCCTTCCATTCATCGCCAAGTTTAAGTTAGGATTTCCTCCTACCAACTACTCGATGGATATTACAGGGATGCTCAATATCAACGGTGCTGAGACTGCTTTAAATAGTATCACTTGGAAACCTCAATACAAGGACTATATCTTAACCAAGTTTGTCAATCAGAACTATGATGCGACGATGTCCAGAGACTATGCGGAAGCATCTCCAGGGATTGTAACTGGAGCAGATGGCAAAAAGTACATCGAAAAAACTACTTCTGTTCCTTTCGCCTTCTTGTTAGATGGGATGCGTGGACAGTACAATGGTGCCTATCGTCAGTTGGAATCCGCAACGATCACAGACAAATTGCCAACTTATACTGACAAAGATGGAAAAACTCGTACAGCCGTTCTAGATACAGAAAAATCAGAAGGCTGGGTTGATAACGGAGACGGAACTGTATCAAAAACTTTTGTAGCAGATGAAAATAAAAATGTTCAAAGTTACCACTCAGATTTGATGCAAAAGATTCAAGACAAGAGTTTCTTGTACTTGAAATTCCCTGATTTGGTCATGGAAAAAGACCAAACCCTAGAAGATGACTTAGTTAAAGACTTGAACAACACCGCAAGTGTAGTGGGAATTCCTGCAGAACGTGGTGAGGGGGAACCGGATGTAAGGGCTGAAGATTCTCTCATCTTCCGACTAACCTCTCGTGACTTGGAAGGCAAAGGAGCTTTTGCTAAGCAAGCAGAAGGAAATGTCTACGACTCGACAGACTACAAGGCAGCCAACTACAAATGGCTCTTGAAATACTATAACATCACACCATTTGCTCAAAAGAATCTTGTCTTTTATGATGAGCAAGTGGACTCTCGCTTGAAGTTTACCAAGATTGAATATGGTCGCATGATGATTGGGATCTATGGAAATGGACCTTTGATCAATCAATATGTGAAACGCATCATCCTTACAATGGAAGATGGCTCGACCAAAGAAATCCAACCAGAGGTAGACAAGGATGGATTTGGAAGCACTGATTTGACCAAATATGGAACGGTCGTCGGCTGGAGACTAGAGATGAAAGACGACTTTGAGCTTCCGTCAGGTCAAGGGATTAATATTTCTACCTATACTGCCTTCAAGGATCCAGAAAAGACTCATATTGATCAGAATGATGATACCAAGAATGCCTATGAAAATACTGGACGGATTACTTACAAAACCCAGTCAGGGGCAGACAGAGACCAATCTGCTAAATGGCAGTTCAAACTCCTTCCATTGACAGAAAATGTTAATCTGACCAAGAATACAGATTACAACAATGTCCGATTCACAGATGGGAAAACCATTCGTTTTGCCCTATCTGCAGAAAATGTTCGCTTGGATCCAGGTAAGGACTACAAGGATTTGCGGGTCATTGATCTCTTTGATCCAAATACGCTGGATATTGACTTCAATTACCTAAATCAATATTTTGATAAGAATAACACTCGTTTTTATGCTCCTTGGTACAAATCCTATGAGGTCATTGAAAACTACCACAACTCTGGACGTTCGGCCTTGATCATCCACTTGGATCAAAAGGAATTTATCAAACGCTCCCTAGAAACGGGTGGCCAAGTTCGTTTGCCATTTATCTATACCAAACTGAAAGGGAAGGCTGATGGCGGAATCTTTACCAACCATATCTATATGGCAGGAGAAGGACTCTGGGATCTAGAAACGGCTAACCCGAATAAGGTTGCAGTAGATAGCTATGATTTAAATAACAATGGTTCTACAACGGATAAAATCCCACATGCAGAATCAAACTATACCATTGTTGCAGCTGAAGGTGTTTATTCTCGTAAGTTCATTGCCAAGAATGACGACTTATCTGATGCATCAACAGTAACTCGTACATTCAAACCTGGTGAAACCTTTAATTATAAATTAACAATCAAAAATAATACAGATACTCCTGTTGAAAATACTGTTATTTTTGATGCCCTTCCAAAAGTAGGTGATGTCAATACACTTGATGCTTCAGCCCGTAAGACAGAATACACAGTTAGTCTTCGCGGTCCGATCACTGCACCGGAAGGGTGGACAGCATACTACACAACGGACACCACTGTTACAGCTAGTACCATGGCACAAGCGGCAGATAGAGATATTTGGACAGCAGATGTCACAGACTATAGTAAAGTAACAGGAATTAAGGTCGTTGCCAATGAAGGAACCACGATTGGTGCACGTAGCCAAGTAGATATTGCTGTACCTGTTGTTAATCCAAGTGAATTGACAGACCAAGTTAAGCAATTGATGCTAGAACGTACAGAAGATAACAAGGACAATGGTGGCCGTTCAGGTGTCGTACAAGCCCATAACCAATTTGGTTACAAGGCGAAGGGACATGAAGGGAATCGCGAATCCAACACCGTAACGTCTCAAATCTTCGCAGCAAGCTTCCATGTGAAGAAGGTTGATAAAGACGATACTAGCAAAGGATTAGCAGGTGCTGAGTTCACCTTGTCAGATGCTACTGGTGCTGTTCTTGCGACTCAAGTTTCTGATAAGGATGGCGATCTTGCCTTCACCACCCTAACAGAAGGAACTTACACGCTTAAAGAGACTAAAGCTCCAGACAACTACAAGTTGGATGAGACAGAACATGCAGTCCTTGTGACCTACGATGCGGATCAACAGCTCTACCATGTGACGATTGATGGCGAAGCGACTGGTTCAAAAGCATCACCAAAAGTGATTGCAAATGAGAAAGATATTCATTATATCGATCTGGAAGCTTCTAAAGTTTGGGATGACCAAGACAACGTTGAAGGTCTTCGCCCAGAATCCATTGAGTTCCAATTGTACAAAAATGGAAAAGCAGAAGGGAAACCAGTAGCCCTTTCAGCAGGAAATGACTGGAAAGTAACCTTTAACAATCTTCCAGATAAAGATAAAGACGGCAAGGTGATTACCTATACCGTTAAAGAAGTCAACGTACCAACTCATTATACAACTGATAGTCAAGAAGCACAGTTTGTCGATGGAAAAGCAACGATCACCAATAAGCGTACTCCTGAAACTACAGAAGTAAGCGTGAAAAAAGTTTGGGATGATGCTCAAAATCAAGACGGCCTCCGTCCGTCAACCATCACGGTCCATCTCCTAGCAAATGGAGAGGAAGTGCAAACAGCCACTCTATCTGGCGAGGGAGATACATGGAGCCATAGCTTCACTGATTTACCAGTCTACAAGAATGGTCAAAAACTAGTCTATACGGTAACAGAAGATACAGTTGCTAACTACTCAACAGTTATCGAAGGTTCGACGATTACCAACAGCTACAAACCAGGTAAAACAAGTGTAACAGTAACCAAGAAGTGGGTTGATGCAGAAAACCAAGATGGCCTTCGTCCGAAGAGCATCAAGGTTCAACTCTATGCTAATGATCAAAAATCAGGTAAAGAGGTAGAACTTTCTGCAGACAACGACTGGACTTACACCTTCTCTGATTTGGATGAGAAAAAAGCTGGTCAAGCTGTTCAGTATACCGTGAAAGAAACAGAAGTTCCAGAAGGCTATACTCAAACTGTAGAAGCTACGAACCCGGGTCAAGTAGTGATTAGCAATACGCACACTCCTTCTAAGACGAAAGTTCAAGTAACCAAGAAATGGGACGATGCCAATAACCAAGATGGTCTTCGCCCAGCGACGATTACGGTCAAACTCTATAAAGATGGGGTTGCTACAGACCAGACCCTTGAATTGTCAGAAGCGAATCAGTGGCAAGGAACGTTTGAAAACCTTGATAAAAAAGCATCCGGTAAGGCTATTCACTACACTGTGAAAGAAGAGAATGTCCCAGAAGGCTACACTCTTTCAATTGATGACAAGGATCCAACACATCCTATCTTGACCAATAAGCATGAACCAGCTGTCACTCAGGTCAAGGTCACTAAGAAATGGGATGATGCTAATAACCAAGATGGCCTTCGTCCAAAAGAAATTCGCGTCCAATTGTATGCGGGTGATGAAAAGCTAGGCAAGGAAGTTGTCTTGTCAGCTGACAATAAATGGACTCATACCTTTGAGAAACTTGCTGAAAAAGCAAACGGACAAGAGATTCACTATTCTGTGAAAGAAGTGGCAGTCCCTGAAGGTTACACCGTAACAGAAGAGAGCAAGGAAAAAGGCGATATCGTCTTGACCAACACGCACACTCCAAGTACGGTAGATATTCCAGTCACTAAGATCTGGGTGGACAATGACAACCAAGACGGTCTTCGTCCGGCTAAGATCACTGTGAAACTTCTAGCCAATGGTGGAGAAGTGGCTCGCAAAGATATTACAAGCGAGACCGATTGGAAAGAAACCTTTACTGGCCTTCCTAAGTTTAAGGATGGCAAGGAAATCGTCTACACTCTTCAAGAAGAAGAGGTTAATGGCTATTCACCAAGCATTGACCAAGAAAGCTATACTATTACCAATACGCACACTCCAGGTAAGACCACCCTCTCTGTAACCAAACAGTGGGATGACCAAGAGGACAAAGATGGTCTTCGTCCGAAGAGTGTGAAAGTGCAGCTATATGCGGACGGTAAGAAGTCTGGTGACGTCATTGAGTTGTCAGCTGAGAACAAGTGGACTCATACCTTTGCGGATCTAGACAAACATGTCAAGGGCAAAGCTGTCACCTATACGGTGGAAGAAGTCGATGTTCCAACCGGTTACCAAGTGACGAAAACAGATGATGGTCAAGGTAATGTTGTTCTGACCAATAAACATGAACCAACAGAGCCAGTGACACCAGAACCTAAAAAACCAGGTAAGAAGGTTGGTATCTTGCCAAGCACTGGTAGCACCATATCCTTGATTAGCTTGGTATTAGCCTTTGTAGTCGCAAGCGGTGCAGCTTATCTCCTTAAAAAGAAGAAAAAATAAGCGCAAGGCTTGATTAATCTTGTCTAACTAATCAAGAGAATAGAAGAGGCCCCTATGGGCCTCTTTTTTCTGTGTGATAAAAAATACAAAAAATTCTTGACAAACTAAAAAATTAGCGTTATCATTAACTAGTTAATTAACTGTTTAATGAACCGATTAAGAAAAAAGAAAGGATTTATACATGTTTGGGAGGAGACTAAGGGCCTTGGGAATTGCATTCATCTGCCTTTTGTTGCTAGTGGCTTGTGGGAGCCAGAGGAGTTCGGGAGCTGGCTCTACTAAAAAGGGGCTCAAAATTGTGACGAGTTTTTACCCTGTCTATTCCCTGGTGAAGGAAATTTCAGGCGATCGAAACGAGGTTTGGATGGTTCAGTCAGGTGCTGGGATTCATGATTACGAACCTTCGGCCAAGGAGACAGCCCAGATCTATGATGCGGATGTTTTCGTCTACCATTCTCAAACGCTCGAATCTTGGGCTGGACGTCTAGATCCTAGCTTGCAAGACTCGAAACTGCGGGTCATCGAAGCCAGCAAAGGAATGGAATTGGATAAGGTCTCTGGCTTAGAGGATATTGAAGATAAAGATGCAAAACACTTGTATGACCCTCATACCTGGATGGATCCACTAAAAGTTGCCGAAGAAGGAAAGATTATCGCCAAAGAGTTGGGAGACATTGATCCGGAGAACAGAAGTTATTATGAGGCCAATGCCCAAAAGCTTGAAAAACGCTGTGAGGCCTTGGTGGATAAATACCAGCCTCTCTTTGAAAAAGCGACACAAAAGACCTTCGTGACTCAGCATACAGCCTTCTCTTATCTAGCCAAGCGCTTTGGCTTGAAACAATTAGGGATCGCAGGGATCTCGCCTGAGCAGGAACCAACAGCCCGTCAATTGGCTGAGATTCAGCAGTTTGTCAAGGACTATCAAGTTCAAACCATCTTTGTTGAGAAGCATACCTCGTCTAAGGTGGCCGATAGCATTGCCAAGGCGACAGGGGCAAAAGTGAAGGTCTTGGATCCTCTCGAAGCAGATCCAGAAAATAACAAAGATTTCTTGGAGAACCTAGAAGAAAATATGGCTAGCTTAGCGAAAGAATTACAGGAGTAAGTAGAAGAATGAAGAAAAAAGGAACAATCGGATTAGTAGCAACCCTAGGTCTGGGTTTATGTGCCTACGCCTTAAGTCAGCAAGCACCAGTCAAGGAAGACAAAAAGAGTCAGAATCAGGTGCAGTATTTACAAGGAGACAAGAAAAAGTCAGCTACCAACTCAAACAAACAGGAAGAAAGCATTGAATCCGTCAACTCGAAGGAAAAGACTCAGGCAGAGCAGATTGTGGTCAAGATTTCTGATGAGGGCTTTGTGACTTCCCACGGAGATCATTTCCATTACTACAATGGCAAGGTCTCTTACGATGCGATTTTTAGTGAGGAGCTGATTTTACGGGATCCTTCTTACCAACTGCAGCAATCGGACATTGTCACACAGGTGCGAGATGGCTATATTATCAAGAAGGATGGAGCCTACTACCTTTACCTAACTGATCCGCAACATACACTGAATGTCCGTTCGGTGGAAGAAATTGCCCAACAGAAAAAAGGAGAGCTGGTTTCAGGCTCGAAAGAGGGTGCCCAAAAAGCTGGGCAAACTCGTGACTTCAGTCAGCCGAGTCAGGCCCTACGAGAAGGGAAAACAGTCGCTAGTCTAACAGCAGGAGTCAAGCCGAGCCAAGGTGGCTATCGGACAGATGATGGCTATGTCTTCCATCCTGGGGATGTGATTTCTGATGCTGGAGATGGATTTATCGTGCCTCATGGTGGACATTACCACTTTATTCCGAAGAGCGCCTTATCAGCTGGAGAATTAGCTGCTGCCTTATCTATCTTAAATGGTAGAGGTGGGAAAAATGAGGTAAAACCTGTATTGCCCCCTTCTATCCAGCTGACTGCACCGGTTAATCCGAATCAGCCGATTCCAGCGCCTGTCACTCCAGCGCTCTCCACTCCTCTTCCCCACCCAACAGTGACGACAGACGGACGAAGTCTGGAAAGTCTTCAGGAAGAGTTACAGCATACTCCGCTTTCAGAGCGCCACGTTGAGTCGGATGGTTCTGTCTTTGACCCAAGTAAGATTAGCAAATGGACAGAGCAAGGAGTGGTGTATCCGCATGGAGATCACTTCCATTTCATCCCTTATAGTGTGCTTTCGCCTTTAGAGCGGGAATTGGCACGGCAGTACCAAATCCTCCGTTCTCAAACTGGGGCTAGCGCAACTGAAGAAAAGCCAACTCAACCTTCAAGTCCAGATACAAAACCAGTCGATCAGGACCACGACCATGAGAAGGAGGATCCTCATCACAAGCATGACCATGAGGACCATGAAGCCGATCATGACCATCATCATGAAGGCGAACATGATCATGGTTTCCATGCAGATCAGGTCATCAGCAAGGATGACGAGGGCTATATGGTCGCTCACGGAGACCATGCCCATTACTTCTACAAGAAGGATCTTTCTCCTCAAGAGATCGCAGCTGCAGAGGCGGTGTTGGCTGGTAAGAAGGAAGAGGACAAGGGTCAACCACTGACAGATGATGTGGCGACCTATTCGCGCGATGCTTCGGATGAAGAAAAAATCCAGTACATTAGCCAGACTTACGGCGTCCCTCGGGAAGCCATCAAGATTTCCAATGGTTTCTTTGTCTTTAACAATCCAGACCAAGAATACGATCCAACCCATATCCACCCTTATGCAGTTCGTAAGGAACATGTCCGGATTCCACTTGAAACAGGAAATCCTGAGCTAGACTTTATCAACGAGCTCTATGCAACAGCACTTCGCTCCGGTATTTCGCCATATACGATGCAAATCGAGAATGGTCAGTTTGTCATTCCGCATGGAGACCATAACCACTATATCAAGGTGCGCTCAGCAGGCTTGGCGGACTACTTGGCTCACCGTCTACCGACCATCCAAGCAGCTTACCAGAAAGGTGACTTGGACCAGAAAGCTGTAGAGGACAAGGTTAACCAACTCCTAGCAGAAAGTCGGACTTTATACGCTTCAGACCCTCTGCAACAAAGACGGATTGAGTTGAACTTGGGGCAATTCTTAGAAACTGTTAAAAACTTCCCAAGCAATTCGACAGCAGGCTACTTGGCTAGTCTTGACCAAGTTGACAAGGAATATATCCACGCGACCCAGGAAGTCAAACCGAAAGAAGAAACAGCCTTGGACCGTCGCTACCAGGAATTATTAGAACAAGTTCGCTTGCTAGATACCGAAGCCTTCCAACTCAAGAAAGAAAGCCTCGTTGCTCAGTTACAGGAAGCCTATACGGCCAAGGATAGTCAACGATTGGAGCAAGAAGGAAAATTGCTCCAAGCCATTCAGGAGATGCAAGATCGGACTGGTGTGACTTCGGTGGACTACCTCAAGTATTTCTACCAAAGTTTAAGCGATGCGCGCTTGACACCGGAATTGCGGGCGACAGCAGCAGACCTTGCTTTGAAGCTTTACCGGGCTCAGGCCTTTGAAGAAGCTTGGGACTCAAAAGCCCATTTCATGGAACTCTACCAAGCTAAGCAAGCGATTGACCAGCTACTGTCCCAAGAAAATGCTCCAACCTATCCAATTGACAAAACCGTTCTGGATCAAAAGGGAGCCGATGCTCCATCCTATAATCTAGCTGTCTATGACTTCCTCAAAGGGGTCTATGGTGACTTGGATGAAAAGACAGAGTCCCGTCAACGCTCTAGTCTCTTGACAGTCCTTCTTGAACAAATCAGCTCTCTTTTGCCACAAGTAGAAGAAAGCAAGCGTCCTGCCTTTGGAGAACGTTTGGAACAGGTGCGCCAAGAGCCAGATGATGACAAGGCCTTGACTGCTGGGAAAGCTCTTTTGCGTGAAGTTGGTGAAACAATTGAACAACAAAAGCAAAAGAAAACAGAAGAACCAAAACTTGGAAACGTAGATCTCTATCAAGAGATTTATAACCAGTTGATCGCTCTCCACCAACAATTGGTCGAAAAGGGAGCCAGTGATGCTCAGTTTGAACGCTTAGAAGCTCTCTTTGATCAACTAGCTGATCCAAAGAGCGACAAGAAAGCCTTGCTACAAGCGATCCAAGCCCTTCGAGATGATTTGCTAGCGGCTCCATCGACAGCAGTGGTGGAAGCAGACAAAGCAACTCCAGCCCCTCAAAGTCCTGCCACGAGCGATCCTAATCTGAATAAGGAAGAAACTTCAGATCCTGCTCAGACTCCATCTACAGAGTCAGAAAAAATAGAAGTCAGCCCAGTCACAAGTTAAGAAACGACGGACTAGGACTGATGTAGAAATAACAGAAAAGAGAGTGGGACAGAAATCGGTAATTCGTTAGAATTCGATTTCGTCGTCCCACCTCCGCACAGTTGAGTAGGGCTGTAAAAGCTGATGAAATCAGCGTAGTAGAGCCCACTCAACCACTGCGTCTTGTTCGATAATCCAAAGACAATTGAGAGGCTAGGACTTTTGTCCCAGCCTCTTTTAGATGTATACAATCTTACTTTTTACACAAAACAGCTAGATGATTTTCAAAATTGACTTTTATTTTTAGTCATGGAACTTCCTGGATTGCTGAAATCATCCACTGGATAATTTCACCTAACCTCCGTACTCACCTAAGGAAAGTTTCTAAAATGACTTTATCTTCAATCTGAAAGCTTCTTCTAGTCCACTAGATTAGGAGCCTCAGTCACTTGTCCCTATGGAGATGTCTGCTCTTTTAATCCCTTTTCAAAACTTGGAGAAGGAGCTTCAACTTGGATTTTTTCTAAGGTAAAGGGGTGGGTGAGTCGCAAGCAGTGGGCATGGAGCATGAGACGAGGTGCTCTTTCTGGGTTATAGAGAGGGTCGCCCACGATCGGATGGCCATGATGAGAGAGGTGGACGCGGATCTGGTGGGTGCGACCTGTCTGGAGCTGACAGTTGACTAAGCTGGTGCGCTTGAAAGTCTTTAAGCTAGTCACATGGGTTTCCGCATAGAGGCCCTTTCGAGGATCGACAATACGCTTGCGTCGATCGTGGCGATCTCGTCCCAATTTGTCCTTATAAACCAGCTGCTTTTTGGGTAAACTGCCTAGGATTAAGGCCCAATAGTCTCGTTGGATTTTCTTGTCTTCTAAAAGCCGATTCAGGACGGGTAAAACAAAAGGATTCTTGGCAAAGACAAGAGCCCCACTGGTTTCCTTGTCTAAGCGATGGACTACATAACAGGTCTTCCCGACATAAGTGGAGACATGATTAAGAAGGGCGATTTCATCTGGTTGATTGGCGTGCGTTTTCATGCCTTCCGGTTTGTTCACGATGATGAGGTGCTCATCTTCATAGAGGGCTTGGACCAGGCTAGCATCTCCTGCTAGGAGCTCCTTTTCTTCATAATCTTCCGGATCAAAGGTGAGGGTGAGTTGGTCACCAGCCTCAAGCATCGATTGCCAATGGACAGTCTCCCCATTGACTTGGACATGTTTTTTGGTTCGCAAAAAATGACGAATCTTTCGTGGGATGAGAAAGTAATCTTCAAGGGCCTCTTTGACCGTCATGGCGGGCAAGGAGCTTGGTATCGTAATTGTATAGTGCATAATGTTATTGTATCAGAAAGCGGGGGGAAAGAAAAGGTGAGAAGGGGGAAGAGAAAAGGAGGAACAAGGCACTGAAACCCGCTCTAGCGTGGACTAGATAGCAACCTTAAAGAAAGCTAAAAATCGTCTTTTCTTGCGAAGGTCTTTCTTGTCTAGACTTAAGGAAGGTGATAAAATAGGGACTATGAACAAATTAAAAGAATTAATGGAGGGAATGATTCGTCATTTCCAACGAGAAAAAAAACAAACAAAAATTGCGGAAGAGGTTGAGTTATCAACAGACGGGGAGGAGCAAGTTCCAACCTATAGCCGCTCAGACAAGTCACGGAGAAAATCTCGCTCCCAACATCCGATTAGACGTTTTTGGCGCAAGTATCACTTGACCAAGATCTTCCTACTGATTGGCCTGACCTTTAGTCTCGTCGTCGGAGGTTATCTTTTCTACATAGCCAAGACGACCAATGTAGCAGATCTGCAAAATGCCCTCAAAGCAACCACGATCATCTATGATAAAGATGGGAACCAAGCAGGTAGCCTAACGGGGCAAAAAGGGACCTACGTTGAGTTAGATGCTATTAGCGAAAACTTGCAAAATGCGGTTGTTGCGACGGAAGACCGGAGTTTCTACAAAAATAGTGGGATTAACTATGGTCGTTTCTTCCTGGCGATTTTGACTGCTGGTCGCTCAGGTGGGGGGTCGACGATCACCCAACAGTTGGCAAAAAATGCCTATCTTTCTCAGGATCAGACTGTTGAGCGGAAGGCTAAGGAGTTCTTCCTAGCCCTTGAGATTAACAAAAAGTATAGTAAGAAAGAAATCCTGACCATGTACCTCAATAATGCCTATTTTGGCAATGGGGTTTGGGGGATTGAAGATGCTTCTAAGAAGTATTTTGGTGTATCCGCTAGTGAGTTGACTCTGGATCAGTCGGCTGTCCTTGCCGGTATGCTCAAGGGGCCAGAAATTTATAACCCCCTTTATTCAGTTGAGAACGCAACCAATCGTCGCAATACGGTCCTACAAAATATGGTCGCAGCTGGCTATATCGACCAAGCCACAGCAGACCAATCCGCCGCAGTCGACATTCATGGACAACTGATTGATGCCTATGAAGGCAAGTCAGAAGATTATCGCTACCCGTCCTATTTCGATGCGGTTATCAACGAGGCTGTCAACGAATATGGTCTAACAGAAGAAGATATCATCAAGAATGGTTACCGGATCTACACAGAGATGGACCAGAACTACCAAGCCAGCATGCAGGTCATCTACGACAATGTCGATCTCTTCCCAGTTGCTGAAGATGGCACGCGGGCAGAATCTGGTAGTGTGGCTTTGGATCCTAAGACAGGAGGAGTGCGGGCGATCGTTGGGCGCGTGGCTAGTGACCAAGATGCTGGCTTCCGAAGCTACAACTATGCGACTCAATCTGCGAGAAGTCCGGGTTCTACCATTAAACCCCTCGTTGTGTATAGTCCAGCTGTTGCCAATGGTTGGTCGACCAACAAAGAATTGGACAATACGACTAAAGTCTACGGCAGTTATACAGTCGATAACTATGGTGGCATTCAAGGTAGCCCGACCGTTCCTATGTACCAAGCCTTGGCAGAATCTCTCAACCTGCCAGCTGTAGCGACAGCCAATGAGTTGGGGCTTAATACGGTCTTTGATTACGGGAAAAAATTTGGTCTCAATATGGACAATGTGGACCGATCTCTCGGAGTAGCCCTAGGATCGGGCGTGACAACCAACCCCCTTCAGATGGCTCAAGCCTATGGAACCTTTGCCAACGATGGAGTGATGAATGATGCCCATCTCATTACCAAGATTGAAAATGCCAGTGGTCAGGTCGTGAAGAGTCACAGTCAAAAATCAAAACGGGTGCTCAGTAGCTCGGCCAATAAGAAGATGACCAATATGATGTTGGGAACCTTTACCAATGGAACGGGTGTTAACGCAGCGCCGTATGGTTATACCATGGCTGGTAAAACAGGTACGACTGAAACGGACTTCAACCCAGATCTCTCTGGTGACCAGTGGGTTATCGGCTATACGCCAGATGTGGTCATTAGTCAGTGGCTAGGTTTCCCTAAGACGGATGAAACTCACTATTTGACAGGAACCAGTGCAGAGACGGCCTCAGTGATCTTCCGAAATGTAGCCAACAGCGTCCTTCCTTATACAGAAGGAACCAGCTTTGACAATGAGGAAAATTCTTACGAGGAAAATGGCATTGCCCCTGTCGGTCAAGAAACAGAAACAGAGACTCCAGAAAAGGACAAGGGCTTCTTTGATACAGTCAAAGAACGCGCTGCAGGTATCGTAGACGATGCCAAGAAAGCCATCGATGAAGCAGATATTCCTGGAAAAGCACAAAATGCCTGGGATACTTTCAAAGGTTGGTTTGGATTCTAAAAATAGATGCTTAAAAGATGGGAAGGTTTCTTGCCATCTTTTTAAGTTGTAGAGAAACTATAGTTACATAAAATAACTGGGAGATCCTTCAATAAAAAAGATGATTTCTATTTTATGAAACTATTCAACTCAATCTCGAAACTTTCCGCCGTGAGAAAAGTGCTTGAAACACGATTGTTTCAAGCACTCGGGAGTTTTGAAACCTTAGATTCAAAACTAATTGAACACGGGCTACGGATTGTGTCAAAAAGATAAGTACTCCTAGAATCTAAAGATTCTGAGTCGAACTTCCTATTTTGACTTAATCCGTGAACGCCCTTTGTATCTTGGTTAAGTCATGGAACTTCTATGAAGTTCGCTGACGTCCGTACTCACCTAAGGAAAGTTTCTGAGAAGATTTTGAATGGAAAGGGTTTTTAAAATAATTTTTGTTGCTTAGATAGCTATTGATAGGGTGCTAAAAAAGCCTTCAGATAATCTGAAAGGCTTTTGGTTTTAGGTTTGCTACAAGTCTTCGTCAGAGACGCTGAAGGTATCTCCGTGTTCAAAGTCACCGTATTGGTAACCACGTTTGAACCAGCGCATACGTTGTTCAGAAGTCCCGTGGGTGAAGCTATCAGGGACGGAGTAGCCATAGGCTTGTTCTTGAAGGGTATCATCTCCCACGGCATGGGCAGCATTGAGCGCTTCTTCGATATCTCCTGTCTCCATGAGGCCTTGTTCTTCAATGTAGCGAGCCCACATACCCGCATAGTAGTCAGCTTGAAGTTCCAAACGGACATTGAGGGCATTTTTTTCTGTCTCGCTTTTCCCTCGGATGGCTTTCTGGTAACTCTGAAGAGTCCCCAATTCGTTTTGGATGTGGTGGCCGACTTCGTGAGCGATGACATAAGCCATAGCAAAATCTCCGCTAGCCTTGTATTTGGTGGTCAACTCTTTGTAGAAGCTGATGTCCAAATAGATCTTTTGGTCTGTCGGACAGTAGAAGGGGCCGGCAGATGCTTGGCCTACACCACAGCCAGTTCGAGTTTGACCCGTATAGAAAACCAAGGTTGGCTTATGATAGGTTCGGCCTTCATTTTGGAAGGTTTGCCCCCAGAAATCCTCAGTAGTCCCAAGGACTTGACTGACAAATTTACTATCTCCGTCACTCACCTGGGTATTGCTTTGGCGCGTGACTTGTCCTGAGTTATAGTTCTGCGTAGTCTGCCCCTGGTCAAAGAGCCCGCTCAATCCAGCGCCCCCGCTCAAAAAGATGAGAACGAGGATCAAGATGAGTTTGCTCTTAAAACTTCCAGGCGAGAGGAGAATCTGTAAAAGACCACCCCCTAAATTTCCCCCAGAGTGGCCAGATGAGTAGCTTCCGCCACTTTGCCCGCGACGGTCTTCAATGTTTTTACTTTCTTTCAGATGATCGCTTTTCATAATTTCTCCTTTATCCCCTATATTGTACCAAATCGTAGAGAAAAGCCAAACAAAATGCGCTTCCAGAGAGCAGAAGAACTTGTCAAATAGTGGAAAACTTGCTATAATGGTGTGAATGGAGGCGTTATGGCATTAAAAAAAGCAAGTCTAGCGTGTACGGTTTGTGGGTCACGCAACTACTCAATCAAGTTGAGTGCGACGCCAAAACCAAAACGTCTAGAAGTTAACAAGTTTTGTAAACATTGTAGCAAATATACAATTCATAAAGAAACCAGATAGGAGATTGTTGTGAAATTTTTTAAAGATATTTTTGTCTTGCTAAAAAACACGACTTGGCCTACTCGTAAAGAAAGATGGAAAAACTTTATCTCTGTGATTGAGTACACAGCTTTCTTCGTGGTCTTGATTTATTTGTTTGACCAAGTAGTGGCTAAAGGTATTTTGAAGCTAATCGATATGTTCTAAAAAAGAAATAAATTTGCGTCCCCTATGGATGCTTTTTTTCTTAACTTTGCTAAAGAAAAAACAAGAGAAACTTCTTTGCTTTCTCCGGTTTTATGTTATAATGGAGCTAGGAAAACAAGAGCCAGAAGGCTTTTTTTAGTATCGTGATGAAACGATCCCCTTCTGGTAGATAAGAAAGGAAACAAAAATGGATAGTTTTGATAAAGGCTGGTTTGTCCTACAGACCTACTCAGGATATGAAAACAAAGTGAAGGAAAACCTTCTTCAACGCGCACAAACATATAACATGTTGGAAAACATCTTGCGTGTGGAAATCCCTACTCAAACTGTGCAAATCGAGAAGAACGGGAAGACAAAAGAAATCGAAGAAAATCGCTTCCCTGGTTATGTCTTGGTAGAAATGGTCATGACGGATGAAGCTTGGTTTGTCGTTCGGAACACACCAAATGTTACTGGATTTGTGGGATCACACGGGAACCGTTCAAAACCAACTCCACTTTTGGAAGACGAAATCCGTAACATCTTGATTTCGATGGGACAAACAGTTCAAGATTTCAACATTGATGTGAAGGTTGGAGATACTGTACGCATTATCGATGGGGCCTTTGCAGATTACACCGGTAAGATCACAGAAATCGATAACAACAAGGTGAAAATGATTATCACCATGTTTGGAAATGACACTGTAGCAGAAGTCAACCTCAATCAAATCGCAGAATTGTAAGGAATAAAAAAGGGGCCTTCCTCTTGATAGAAAGAAATCCTCCAAGACGTTGGTCTTGGAGGATTTGTGGTTTATGAGAAGGGATTCTTACGCAGGCTCAGAGACTTGGAAGACTGTTTCTTTGTCAAAACCGACAGAGTAGTCCTTCCCGTCTTCACCTTTCCAAGTAAAGATAGTCGCGTAGCCAAAGACGAAAACAGTTTCTGGACGGCCGTGTTTTTCAATGACTTCTTTAGCTGTCATTCCAGGTTGAATATCCTTGAGATTGGTAACCTTTTTAGAGTTAGGCAAGGTGGCAATTTTGTTAGTAGCTTGGCCTTTTTCATTAAAACTAATCATGATACCACTGCCCTCCCCATGCCAGTAACCACTATTATCAGAAGTGGAATCAGTAGGGCCTAACTTGCTGATGGCTTCATCTTTTGTGGTAGGAGCAAGGGCTTCATTCCCAACGAGGATTTCCACTTTAATCTCTTTGAAGGCAGCCCATTTTGGCATTTCAGGGATATCCCCGATAGCTTCCAGTGACTCTCCTTGGTCCATCAAGCTCATTGTATAGTTAGGATCCTCGCGCGTGTTAGAGTCTGAAGAGCTATAAGAATCATCCTTATCGAAGCCTGATGAAAAATCTTTTTTGCTACTTGACTTTTTAGAATAAGAACTTTTAGAACTCTTAGAGCTTTTTTTAGAACTGCTCACAAGAGGTTTTCTTTGGTGAGTCTCTGGTGCAGCCGGTTGGCAAGCAGCCAGCATGGCCAATGAGAGGATGCTGAGAGCATATAAGGTAACTTTTTTCATTATCATCTTTTCCTTTCATGAGTGGAGAACAGAATAGCTCGCAAAGGAGCGCTGATGCAGTCCAATCAAGTGATGGTATCAAAAAAGCCCATTGCTGGGCTCATAGATATTTGTTTGTGAAGGCGGTAG
>CADFQU010000001.1 GCA_902836505.1 Streptococcaceae bacterium | reverse complement strand
AAATGACTTTGAAGCAGAAGTTGCAGCTACAATGGCAGCAGCTCTTAATAACTAAGAATAAAAAATAAGAGGTTTCGATGGAAACCTCTTATTTTTGCAAGGAAGATACCTAAGACATTTGTTTTAGGCATTTTCTAACTATTAAAAACTTAGAATTCATAAAATAACGGAGATATTCTGACTGAAAATTAATTCAAATACATACTGAGGCTTTCCGCCGTGAGAAAAGTGCTTGAAATATTGTTGTTTCAAGGACTCGGGAGTTTTGGAACCTTAGATCCAAAACTAATTGAACACAATCCGCAGACGCCCTTTGTATCTTAATAAGTCATGGAACTTCGTAGAAGTTCCATGACGTCCGTACTCACATAAGGAAAGGATCGAATAAGGTATTTCCTTATGTGATACCATGCTTTTATTTTTTTCTTAATGCGCAAAGGTATCTAGTCCAAAGAGGAGCGAGAGAGATCCCATGATGAGACCTGCTAGGACAACTCCCAGCATGACAGCAAGGACGCTTCGTTTAAAGTCCCAGTCTAGAATAGAAGCGGCAAGGGTTCCAGTCCAGGCTCCAGTTCCTGGCAAGGGAATGCCGACGAAGAGGAGTAGTGCCCAAAAGATTCCCTTATCTCCTGCAGCTTCTTCCAATTTTTGACCTCCACGATGCCCCTTGTTGAGACACCAGGTAAAGAAATTCCCGATAATAGGTTTTTCTTTTCCCCACTCCAGGATATGGCGAGCGAAAAAGAAGATAATAGGGACAGGAAGCATGTTTCCAACGACCCCAATCAGGAGAGCTTGCCAAAGAGGAATTCCGCTAGAGATAGCATAGGGAACAGCTCCACGAAGTTCTACCAGAGGAATCATGGAGATTAAAAAAGTAATAATGTAGTTCATGTGTCATCCTTTCAATTCATCCTTTTCATTCTACCTTATCTCCGCTGGAATGACAACTATTTCAAACAGGAGAATTCCTTTTGAAGGCATGGAAATAGAGGGAGCTCGAATCCTTTATATTAAATTGGGATCAACTCACGATTTGTTTCTCAAGTTCTTGTATATGAAAGAACTGTTATTATAGATTAATTCTCCAGACAAGGCTATTTTATGCTAATAAGAATCAGTTCGACAAAGTATAGTTCTTTTAGTACAAACTATATATTCTTAGCTAGCTCTCTTGTTTAAGCCCCAACTTTTGGTATAGTTAAAATGTAGAGTTTCTTTTTTTGCAAACGCATTTTAGAAAGCGCTTACATTATTAAAATCCCAAGAGGAGGTTAAATATGGGAAAGTCTTTTTTTGAAAAGCGCAGTGTATTTAGTATTCGCAAGCTCGCGGTTGGAGCTTGTTCTGTATTAATCGGTGTATCTTTTTTTGGAGCTCCATCTGTCTTAGCTGAAGAAGAAGGAAGAGCTGTAACAGAAGAGGAGATGACAGCCACAAGGGAAGCGTCAGAGGTGACGAATGGTGAGGTTGGGACAAGTGATAAAGCTTCAACAACCTTAGAGGCACCTGCTGTAATTACTCCTGAAAGAAATGAGAGCGAAATCGAAAAGCCACAGGTGGAACCTCAAACAAGTGAACGTTCTGCTGGGGCTACTGAAGAGGCTACGAAGGACCAAAAACAGGTAGCGGAGGACATTGTGCAAGATCGCGAACGAGACTTTAACAAGGACTGGTATTTCAAATTAAATGCAGCTCCTGGTGCAGAAGGTCGCCAGGTGGATGTTAAAAACTGGAAAAAATTAGATTTGCCCCACGATTGGTCGATCTTCTTTGACTTCGATCACAATTCTCCGGCTCAAAATGAAGGGGGGCAATTAAACGGTGGGGATGCTTGGTATCGCAAGACCTTCCGTTTGGATGACAAGGACCTGGATAAGAAGGTACGCTTGGAGTTTGGTGGAGTTTACATGGATTCCAAAGTCTATGTAAACGGACAATTTGTGGGTCATTATCCAAATGGCTACAATGCCTTTTCTTATGATATTACCCCTTATTTGAATGCGGATGGAAGTGAAAACACCATCGCGGTTCATGTGGTCAACCAACAACCAAGTAGTCGTTGGTATTCAGGAAGTGGGATCTATCGCGATGTCAAACTCAGTGTGACAGACAAGGTTCATGTGGCAAAGTATGGGACCACGATCACTAGTCCAAAATTAGAAGAACAAAAGAATGGGGCAGTCGATACTCTTGTTAAGAGTCGTATTGTCAACCAAGATGATCAAGCCCACAGTATTTATGCAGAATACGAAATCGTCGATCAAAATGGTCAAGTGGTCAGTGAAAAGGTACGTAGTGAAGTGCAATCCGTTTTGGCTGGTCAAGAGATCAACCTGTCTCATACCCTTCATGTTGAAAAACCGACCCTCTGGGATGTGAAGACCAATAACCCAGCCCTCTATACGCTGTATACGCGGGTCTATCGGGATTCGCAGTTGGTCGATGTGCAAAAGGAACGCTTTGGTTATCGCTATCTCAACTGGACACCAGAAGGTGGCTTCTTCCTTAACGGAGTGGCTACGAAATTCCATGGTGTTTCCCTCCACCATGACCATGGGGCCCTCGGAGCTGAGGAAAATTACAAGGCTGAATATCGCCGTCTCAAACAGATGAAGGACATGGGGGTCAATGCCATCCGGACGACCCACAACCCAGCGAGTGAACAAACCTTGCAAATTGCGGCTGAGTTGGGCTTGATGGTTCAAGAAGAAGCCTTTGATACTTGGTATGGTGGCAAGAAGCAATACGATTACGGTCGATTCTTTGAAAAGGATGCAACACATCCAGAAGCTCGTAAAGGGGATAAGTGGTCTGACTATGACCTTCGGACCATGGTAGAGCGAGGCAAGAACAATCCTTCTATTGTGATGTGGTCAATCGGTAACGAAGTCGGTGAAGCAGATGGATCGGATAAGTCTGTTGCAACCGTTCGTCGTCTGGTCAAGACCATCAAGGAAGTGGATGCAACTCGATATGTCACCATGGGAGCTGATAAATTCCGCTTTGGTGATGGATCAGGAGGGCATGAAAAGGTAGCGGCAGAGCTCGATGCGGTTGGATTTAACTATTCAGAGGCCAACTATGAAAGCCTACGCGCTAAACATCCAAACTGGCTCATTTATGGTTCTGAAACCTCTTCTGCAACGCGGACACGGGGCTCTTACTACCATCCTGAGAGAGAATGGGTCGGAAGCAACCAAGAAGACCGCCACTATGAACAATCAGACTACGGCAATGACCGGGTTGGTTGGGGTCGGACAGCGACAGCCTCTTGGACCTTTGACCGCGATCATGCCGGCTATGCAGGGCAATTTATCTGGACGGGTACCGATTATATCGGTGAGCCAACACCATGGCACAACCAAAATGACACACCTGTAAAAAGTTCTTATTTCGGTATTGTCGATACTGCCGGCCTTCCAAAGAATGATTTTTATCTTTACCAAAGTCAATGGTTGTCAGCTGAGAAACATCCAATGGTCCATCTCTTACCACATTGGAATTGGGAGAATCCAGAATTGGCCAATCGTGTCATGGATGAAGAAGGGCGGATTCCTGTTCGTGCCTTCTCCAATGCTCATAGTGTGGAATTGATTGTCAATGGGGAATCACAAGGAGTCAAGACCTTTACCAAGAAGACCACAGCAGATGGCCGGACTTACCAAGAAGGGGCAAATCCGGATGAACTCTATCTAGAGTGGTTGGTTCCTTATGTGCCAGGTAAGGTGGAAGCTATTGCCCGCAACGAAGCAGGCGAAGTGATCGCGCGTGATCAGATCGAGACAGCTGGGAAGCCAGCCGGTGTTCGTCTGCTGAAAGAAGAACACGCTATTGCGGCAGACGGCAAGGATTTGACCTATATTACCTATGAAATCGTCGATGAAGAAGGTCGTGTCGTACCAACTGCCAATAACTTGGTGCATTTCCATTTGCATGGCCAAGGCCAAATTGTAGGTGTCGACAACGGGGAACAAGCTAGCCGGGAACGCTACAAAGCACAGGAAGATGGCTCATGGCAACGTCGGGCCTTTAACGGCAAAGGGGTGGTCATTGTCAAATCAACTGAGCAAGCAGGATCCTTTACTCTTTATGCAGACTCAGATCGCTTGCAATCAGACCAAGTCAGCCTCTTTACAGGTAAGAAGGACCAGAAAGAACGCTCTATCTTGGGAGTCGAACCGGTTCGGACACATGTTTACTTAGGTGAAGTACCTGAACTTCCAAGTCACGTATCTGTCGTTTATAGCGATGGCAAGGCCCAAGAAGAAGTCGTTGAATGGGAAAAAGCAGACTATAGTCGGACTGGCCAAGTTCGTGTGACCGGTCATGTTCAAGGACGCACTGTCGAAGCTCTGGTCGATGTGATCGGCGTGGAGCAAGTCCTTCCAGTCATCAAACAAATCCCGCAGGGAGCAGATCTAGCAACAGTGGATAAGACTGTGCAATTGGTCTTCACAGATGGCCGAACAGCTAGTTATGACGTTGATCAATGGACCTTGGAAGCCGGTCAAGAGGAGCAATTGTCTACACCAGGTGCTCGCTTGAAAGCGACAGGACTCCTAGGCAATGTGGAAGCCGTCCAAGCGACGCTAGTGGTTGCAGGTGGAACAGTCAGCAAGGCTAAGAAACCAACAGTGGAGCTAGATGGAGTAGCGCTTCCAAAATTTGGTAGTGGCAACCATACGATTTTCCGTCCGTTAGCTTATGGTCAAGAGCCTGGTCAGGTCACAGCGAGTGCAGAAAATGCCCAAGTGACGGTCTTACAAGCCAATCGAAAAAATGGTTTGAAAGCTCAAATCTTTGTCACTGCTAAGGATACGGGAGCTGTACAGACCTATGTGGTCCAATTCCAAGAAGAAAGTCCACAGATCCAGCGTTTAGAATTGCGTCTGCCAGAAGGGCAAGAACTCAAGGAAGACCAAACAGTCACACTTGATGTCCTAGCTCATTACCAAGATGGCAGTGTGGCTAGTCTCCAAGCGGATCAAATCGATGTGGTAACGGCAGCCGGTAGTCAAGGAAAAGCAGTCGCAAGCAAGAAAGGTTTGGAACTGCGGGAAGCAGGATTGGTTCATTTAGAAGCCAGCTTCCAAGGACAAACAGGAGAATTAACCTTTACCATCACGCCAAATCCAGAAGAAAAGACAGTTGTCAAGGTACGTCCTGTACGGATCAGCACCGATCGAAACGTTTTGCCAGCTCTTCCAGAGACAGTCTTGGTTGAGTATGATAAGGGATTCCCGAAAGAAAAACGCGTGACCTGGGATGCCGTAACAGCAGATCAAGTCAAGGATTACCACAGCTTTACAGTCACAGGTCAGGTAGAGGGTGTGGAAAAAGAAGCCCAAGCCCAAGTCACAGTTGAAGGCAGTATCGCTGTAGAAGAAGTCAGCACCACAACTCCAGTCGGTGAAAAACCAGCACTTCCAGAAAGCGTGCGGACCTATCACTCCAATGGTAAGACCTATGCTGCTAAGGTAGCCTGGGATGCGGTAGATCCGCAACTCTTGGCCCAAGAAGGAGAAGTTGTTATCTCCGGTCGTGTAGAAGGAACCAACCTTCCAACCCGTCTCCATATCCGTGTTTCCGCAAACACAGTCAAGGGAGCCAACGTAGCAGAACAATGGACAGGCTCCGTCTTGCCACTCGCTTTTGCAAGTGATTCTAACGATGCGGATCCAGTTGCTAAGGTCAATGACAAGGTCATCTCCTTTACCGATGCTCCAGCCAACCGTTGGACCAACTGGGGCCGTGACAATACGGAAGATTCTGTTGGTATCTTGTTTGGGGACTCTGGTATCTTGACCAAGCGTGCAGTGGATAACCTCCATGTTGGTTTCCACGAAGACCACGGCGTTGGGGCTCCGAGTGAATATGTGATCGAGTACTATGCGGGTGAGCAAATCCCAACAGTACCAAGCAATCCAAATCGCGTCAAAGACGAAACAGATCATCCATTTAACAACCCAGCTAACTGGAAAGAAGTCAGCAACCTCACCGTTCAAGAACCGGTAGCAGCTGGCAAGATGAATCATTTTAGTTTTGATAAAGTCGACACTTATGCGGTTCGGATCCGCATGAAGACACCAGAAGGCAAACGTGGAAGCTCTATTTCAGAGATTCAGGTATTTGCCAATAAGGTTGCGGCAGAAGAAAAGAGCCAAGTGACCATTCGTGTCAATGGTGAGGTTTTGCCAGGGGTCAACCCAAGTGTGACAGATTACTACATCGATGCGCGTGATCGGGCTTATCCTCAGGTGGAAGCGACAGCTAGCCATCACGGCCTTGCAACGGTTGTGCCAAGCGTCCATGAAGGTGAGCCAATCCGTGTCATCCACAAAGCAGAAGATGGCACCATCTTACAAGAATACCGCCTCCATCTCACAAGCGATGCAGAAAAACTGAAACAAGCTGCTCCAGTAGCAGTGGAAGCGGGTCGCCGTTTTGTCAAAGTCGGTCAAAATCTAGTTTTACCATCTACAGTAGGCGTCTACTTCAAAGGGGATACAGGCTATGATCGCAAAGAACTGACGGTAGACTGGCAAGCTGTACCAGCTGATGCCCTTTCTCATGAAGGCAGCTTCACGCTAGAAGGAAAAGTCATTGGCTATGATCTGACGGCTCAGCTGACCGTCCGAGTGTCAGAAAAGACAGGAGAAATCCTCTCTGTGAACCGTGACTACAATGCAGAGGATACCAGAGCCTTTGCCAGTGAAACCAATGATCTCGATCCAAACCAAATCTACTATATCGATTACATCAATGATGGTGGCTACAACGAGTACTATCGTTGGACCAACTGGAAGAGAGAACCAGATCAAACAGAAGTGTTTGCCGGTCTCATCTTCAAGAAAAATGGTCAAGTAACAGAGCGTTTAGTCAATAAAGTAGCAGTCGACTTCTTTGCAGATCAGGAAACAGGCTTGCCAACCAAGACGGTTCTTGAACGCTATATTGGTCCAGACTTTGATGTTCCAGATGATTATGGCAATCTGAAAAAACTTCCAGAACATCCATTTAACCAAGCCTCTAACTGGGAAGAAATTCCTTATAGCTTGGATTATGCCTTTGAGCCTGGTTATATCTCTAACCTCAGCTTCAATGAAACCAGAACCAAAGCCATCCGTTTAAGAATGGTCCGTGATGAAAATCTAAAAGGAATTGGAATCGTTGAATTGAGTGCCTATGCTCCAACTGAAGAACCTAATGCAACAACAGATGTCTCTATCCAAGTAAATGGCAAAGAGTTGGAAGGGTTCAATCCGGATGTGACGGATTATCATCTAGAGTATGAGGGAGAACGTCCAATAGTTTCAGCACAAGGTAAGAATGGAACAGCCGTTACAGTTGTTGATGCTAAAGATTCTAATGCACCTGCCCTTGTCAAGGTTGTATCAGAAGATGGTAAGATAGAGAAAATATATCAAATCTCACTCCTAGCAAAAGCATCAACAGGCTCAGCTATTCCTGAAGAAGGTGTGAAGAATTTGGTCCATACCAAGCCAGAACTCATCATTGAGGCAGAGGAACTTGATTTTGCGCGTGAAGAACGTCTAAATGATAGCTTGCTGAAAGGTGAGAAGCGTGTGGTTCAAGAAGGGCAGAAAGGCCGTAAATTGCGCTTGGTGGAAGTATCACAAGAAAATGGAGTGGAATCTCGTAAGGAAGTAGATGCGTTTGTAGAGTTGGAACCAGTAGCAGAGATCACAGAAGTCGGTACCAAAGAAGTTCCAGCGGAAAGTCCAAGTGACAAGCCAACGCCACAGCCAGAAGATCCAACCAACAAGCCAACCCTTCCAGGTACAGCCGTTCCTGAAGAAGGCGTGAAGAACTTGGTTCACAGTAAACCAGAACTCGTCATTGAGGCAGAAGAGCTTGGATTTGCCCACCAAGAGCGTCCAAACGATCAGTTGCCGAAAGGCGAAAAGAGAGTGGTTCAAGCAGGACTCAAAGGTCGTCAGCTTCATTTTGTACAAGTTTCGCAAGAAAACGGTGTTGAGATTCGTACAGTGCTCGACAGTCTAGTTGAGTCAGAAGCTGTAGCTGAAATCATTGAAGTAGGAACCAAGGAGGCCCTTGCAAGTCGTCAAACACCATCTTCTTCAGCTGTCTCAGACTCACATGAGGAAGGGGGGGAAGTAGCTACGACTTCTGAGCAAACTTCCTTGCCACATACAGGATCAGAAGAAAGCGTCGCAAGCCTCGTTGCAGGTCTCCTAGCAGCAGGACTTGCCGGTGCTGTGCTGGATGATAAGAAAAAAAGAGCCGATAAGGCCAAATAAAAAAGCTGGATAAACCAGCAAACATACGGTGAAAAGATCACAGGTAACAGAAAGAGGATGGGGAAAGTCTCCACCCTCTTTACCTGATGACATAAAGGAATGGAATATGGGAAAAAGATTATTTGATAAGAGAAATCGATTTGGCATTCGCAAACTCTCAGTAGGGGTTTGCTCTGTAGTCGTAGCGACTTGTTTTTTAGGAGTCACTACCAGTTATGCAGAGGAACAAGCTGAGAGGAGTGAGACTCGTGAAGAACGAGTCGACACAAGTGATGTCGAGCATCAAGGGGAGGAGGAAAAAACTGTGAAAGATCACCAAGAAGAATCAGAACATTCTTCACCCGCAACGAGTGAGAAAGAAAGCCGAGCAGTCAGCCAAGGGACAGAAGTAACCCAACCAGTAGCTACTGCAGATGAGGAGCCTGAGATTGCAGACTACGGTCCCCTTCCGAGCAAGGCCCAAATGCAATACCACCGCGAAGAACTGGCAGCCTTCATCCACTTTGGGATGAATACCTACTACGATCGTGAGTGGGGAGATGGGCAAGAAGACCCTTATTATTTCTATCCAGAGCATCTGGACACCGATCAGTGGATCAAAACCCTGAAAGACGCTGGCTTCAAACGGACTATTATGGTCGTCAAGCACCACGATGGTTTCCTCTTGTACCCTTCTAAATACACCGACCATACCATTGCCAAAAGTGGTTGGAAGGAAGGAAAAGGCGATGTCCTAGCCGAGGTTTCTGCTTCTGCCAGCAAGTATGACATGGACATGGGGGTCTACCTCTCTCCTTGGGATGCTCACAGCCCGCTCTACCATGTGGATACAGAGGATCAATACAACGAATACTATCTCAACCAGCTCAAAGAAATCCTTGAAGATCCAAAATATGGAAACAAGGGCAAATTCGTTGAAGTCTGGATGGATGGAGCGCGTGGCGATGGGGCTCAAAAAGTAACCTATACCTTCGATAAGTGGTTTGACGCCATCCGTAAGGCCCAAGGGGATATTGCTATCTTCTCAGCGGAGCCGACCAATGTTCGTTGGATAGGAAATGAAAAGGGGATTGCTGGAGATCCAGTTTGGCATAAGGTCAATCCGGATAAGATTCGCAACAATCCATCTAATAGCTATCTCAACCATGGGGATCCAGAAGGGAAGCAATACTCAGTAGGGGAAGCCGATGTTTCCATTCGCTCCGGCTGGTTCTACCATGACAATCAAGAGCCTAAGTCCCTGCGTGAATTGATGGACATTTACTTCAAATCCGTCGGTCGTGGGACGCCACTCTTGCTCAATATTCCACCCAATCAAGATGGGAAGTTTGCGGATGCCGATGTGGCCCGTTTGAAAGAATTCCGCCAGACCTTAGACCAACTCTACAGTGTAGACTATGCAGCGGGCGCTTTGGTAGAAGCTGACTCGACACGGCGCAATTCGCATTACGCAGCTAGCCATTTGACTGATGGAGATGAGAAGACCAGTTGGGCACCTGCCGATGATGCCAAGACCGGATCTTTTATCCTCGACCTTGGGAAAGAGCAACACTTTGATGTGGTAGAGCTCAAAGAAACCATCGAGAAAGGCCAACGGATTTCCGGTTTCACCATCGATGTAGCGGTGAATGGTCAATGGGTTCCTTTTGGGGCTGGGTCAACCGTTGGATACCGCCGTTTGATTAAAGGCCAACCAGTTGATAGTCGCTACCTCCGGGTGTCCATCACCGATGCCCAGGCCACTCCAATCTTGAACGGCGTCTCTGTCTATAAGACGCCAGCTAGCATTGAAGAAACGGATGGCTATCCGCTTGGTTTGGCCTATCATTCCGATCGAACAGCTGACCGGGCCAATAGCCAATGGAATGAAGAGGGAGAAGGCGTCCGAGGCACCTCTATGTGGACCAAGGAAGCGGGAGCTTCTGCAACCTATCAATTCGAAGGGACCAAGGCCTATGTGGTCGCAACTGTAGACCCAGGTCATGGGGAGATGGATGTCTATGTAGATGGGCAAAAACTAGCGACGGTCAATACCCAAAGTCCAACTCGCAAACGCAGCCAAAAGGTTTATGAAACACCGGATTTGAAAGCAGGGTCCCACACCTTGACCTTAGTCAATAGCAAGGGAGATGCGATCGCAACGGAAGGAATTTATGCCCTCAATAATCAAGAAAAAGGCCTTTTTGAGTTTGCTCAGCCAACCTTAGCTGTTAAAAAAGGAGAGCCAGCGCAAATCGTCGTCAAGAGAAAAGGTGGCTCTAAAGGAAGTGCCCGTCTTAAATTAATCACAGAACCAGGAACAGGGGTTCATGGCAAGGTCTACAAAGATACCAATGTTACCCTTGAGTTCGCAGACGGAGAGACAGAAAAAACAGTCCAAGTCCCAACCCTTGATTTTGCAGGCAAGGCGACCGATGTCTATGACTTTAAGGTCAAATTGGTACATCCGGATCAAGGAAGTCTGGTCGGCTTTATTCCAGAACTGACAGTCCAAGTGATGAACGAGGACCTACTTCCAGAAAATCGCAAAGAAGTAGATGACCAAGATCCAAAACTGCATTACAGTGAGGGCTGGCACCACGAGACAGACAATCCAAACTTCTCAAATGGTACAGAATCTTGGTCGAGCTTTAACCAAGTGACCGATGAGGAAGGCAAGAAACACATTGAAGTGACTATTACCTTTAAGGGCACAGGTGTGGAGGTTCGAGGAGTGGTCGACCCAAGTCATGGTCTCTACAGCGTCACTCTGGATGGAAAAGAAATGGCCTTCGAAGAAGGTCGCGGCCATGATTATGAGATCGAAGGCGATCATTATTTCAGCGGCTACGGAGATCAACGCAAGCTCGACCAGAGTTTGGTCAATCTGCAAGGTCTAGCAAAAGGCTACCACCAGCTACGCTTACACCTAGATCCAGCCCTCAATGATCCTCAGTCATCCAGAGCTATCCAGGTAGACCGATTTATTCTATCAGGGAAAGATAGCCAGTTGCTCAGTCAGGAGGAGTTGCAACAGATCATCAGAAAAGGAGTAGAAAAGATCAAGGCTACTTCTCTCGATCGCTTGAAAGCAGACTTCAAACCGACTGTTCAACATCAATTGACGGAATTGACTCAGTTGTTGAATCAAGAGCGACCAGATTTGGTTGCTGCAGCGAATCAAGTGGAAGCCCTTGAGACCATCTTAAAAGATGATCACAATTATGAACCGCTGACGCAGACACGCCCAGACGAAGGTGTTCGGGATTTGATTCTTGAAAAGTCAGAACTGCTCATAGAAGCGGAAGAGATTCCATTTGAAAGTCAAACGCGTGAGAACAAGGACTTGGCCAAGGGCGAAAGCCGGATCCTTCAATCTGGGAAGGTCGGACGCCGGCTGAAATTGATCGAGGTCCGACAAAAAGAAGGCAAAGAAATTCGGACAGAAGTCGATGCTTTTGTCGAAGTGGAGGCCCAGGACCAGATCACAGAAGTCGGGACGAAGGAATCGGAAGAAGCTCCTATTATTCCGGATGTTCCACTACCAACAAGTCCAAGTGAAGACTCACAAGAAACGAAACCGCTCCTTCCACCAGAAGATAAAAAAGAAAGTGAAATTTCTCGGCTGTTGACACCGACGGCTTCGAAAGAAACTCCTCTTTCTCCTGTGGTAGAAGCCGTAACTCCGGACCCTGTGCCGCCCCAAGAAAAACTGCCACAGACAGGGTCAGAGAAGGCAAGTTTCTTAGCCTGGATCGGACTTTTCGGCTTAAGCTTCTTAGGCGGAAGAGTAAAATTCGCTCGTCGGAAATCCTAATGTCCCTTCTATAAGAGGTTAGCAATAGCTAGCCTCTTTTCTGGCTCCAAGTAAGGGGGATTCAGATTCCATCTGGACGTAGTCTTTGCTTTATTTACAGGCGTAAAAATTGTATAATAGTCAGATAAGGTCAATAATGACATCATGGATGATGAGACCATTTTTTATCCTCTGAAGCAGAGAGCTCATCTAGAATGAAACCATCAGAAAGGAGCATCATGGCAAGTAAAAATACATCAGATAGTATCGAGGCCTATATCAAGTCGCTACTGGCTCAAGCAGGAATCGCAGAGCTCAAGAGAAGCGAATTAGCGGATGTTTTCCAAGTTGTTCCTAGTCAAATCAATTATGTGATCAAGACCCGCTTTACCGAAAGTCGAGGCTACATTGTAGAGAGCAAGCGTGGAGGCGGAGGGTATATCCGGATTGGCAAGATTCAATTTTCAGACCAACACCAGATGCTAAAAGAGCTTGGCGCAAGCATTGGAGAACAGATCAGTCAGACTGTATTTTGTGATATCCTCCAGATGCTATTTGAAGAAAAACTCCTTACAAAGAGAGAGGCAGAGCTCTTGTCAGCGATGACAACAGACGAGGTTCTGGGAAATGAAGCCCATCGCTTACGAGCCAATATCCTACGAAAAATCATCCAACAAGTCGATAGAAAGGGAATGTAATCTCCTTATGAACTATTCAAAAGCCCTATTAGAAACGATTGAAGCCGCTCAAATCTTGGCGGGTCATTTTGATTCCCAAACCCTAGATACCTGGCATATCCTAGTGGCCCTAGCAAATAACCCCTATAGTGTAGCTGGTTCCGTCTTGAGTGACTATCCTATGCAGATTGATGATTTTCAAGATGCAGCTGAGCACATCACGGGCCAAGTCTACCAACGGGATGGTCGCTATGAGGTATTTCCTTTTTCTTTCCGTGTAGAAGAAATCATGAACCGTTCCCAAGAGATTGCCCAGGCAGTCCATGCCAAAAGTCTTGGAACAGAGCATGTCCTCTTGGCGCTCTTACTAGAGCGGGGAACCTTAGCTTCTCAAGTATTGGAGTATGTTGGCTTCCGCTATGATGATCAGGAAGATGGCATTAAAATCGTCGAACTTCGTAAGAGTTTGGAACAACGAGCAGGTTGGGACAAGGAAGCTGTCAAGGCTATCCGTTCTCTCTATCGGTCCCAGCAACCAAATCGTCAAACCATGGGAAATATGATGGGCATGCCGGCCTCTACTAGTGGTGGTTTGGAAGATTATACCCGAGATCTGACAGAAATGGCTCGCAATGGCAGTTTGGAACCGGTGATTGGCCGGGGTCAAGAGATCTCGCGGATGATTCAGATTTTGAGCCGCAAAACAAAAAACAATCCAGTCCTCGTTGGAGATGCCGGTGTCGGAAAGACTGCTCTGGCTTTGGGCTTGGCTCAACGGATTGCCAGCGGCGATGTCCCAACGGAGCTGGCTAAGATGCGGGTCTTAGAGTTGGACTTGATGAATGTTGTCGCAGGGACGCGATTCCGTGGGGATTTTGAAGAGCGGATGAACAACATCATAAATGACATTGAAGAAGATGGCCATGTCATTCTCTTCATCGATGAGCTCCATACCATTATGGGATCTGGATCAGGGATTGACTCCACCTTGGATGCGGCCAATATCTTGAAGCCAGCCTTGGCCCGTGGAACCTTACGGACCGTAGGAGCGACTACGCAAGAAGAATACCAAAAACATATTGAAAAAGACGCTGCTCTGTCACGACGCTTTGCCAAGGTTTTGATTGAGCAACCATCTGTTGCAGATAGCATCGCTATTTTGCAAGGGCTTAAGAAGACCTATGAGCGTCACCACCGCGTCCATATCACGGATGCAGCGATTGAGACAGCTGTTGTCTATGCCAATCGTTATTTGACCAGTCGCCTCTTGCCAGACTCAGCCATTGATCTTTTGGATGAGGCGGCAGCGACCGTGCAAAATAAGGGACCTCAAGCGGGTCTTCAGTCTGATTTGACAGCTGCCGACCAGGCCTTGCTCAAGGGACAGTGGAAGAAAGTTGCTCAGTTGCTAAAAGAAGACGCCAGTCCAAAAGGCTACCAGCTAGAAGTCAAGGAAGAGGATATCCTGAAGACGCTCAGTCAATTGTCAGGCATTCCTGTGGAGAAACTCACCCAAACAGCGGCTAAGAAATACCTGGAATTAGAAGCGGAACTTCATAAGCGCGTGATCGGTCAGGATCAGGCCGTCTCAAGTATCAGCCGAGCGATTCGCCGCAATCAGTCTGGAATCCGGTCCCACAAGCGACCAATCGGTTCCTTCCTCTTCCTCGGTCCGACAGGAGTCGGGAAAACCGAGCTAGCCAAGGCCCTTGCAGAAGTCCTCTTTGATGATGAGTCTGCTTTGATCCGCTTTGACATGAGTGAGTACATGGAAAAATTCGCGGCCAGTCGTCTCAACGGAGCTCCTCCAGGCTATGTCGGTTATGAAGAAGGGGGCGAGTTGACGGAAAAAGTCCGCAACAAACCTTATTCAGTCCTCTTGTTTGATGAGGTGGAAAAAGCCCATCCGGATATCTTTAACGTTCTCTTGCAAGTCTTGGATGATGGGGTCTTAACTGATAGCAAGGGACGCAAGGTAGATTTCTCCAATACGATTATTATCATGACGTCAAACTTGGGAGCTACCGCTTTACGAGATGATAAGACAGTTGGTTTTGGAGCCAAGGATATTCGCTTTGACCAAGCCAATATGGAGAAACGCATCTTTGAAGAGTTGAAAAAAACCTATCGACCAGAGTTTATCAACCGGATTGATGAGAAGGTTGTCTTCCATAGCTTGACCAGTGACCAAATGCATGAGATTGTCAAGATTATGGTCAAACCATTGATTCAATCTCTAGCAGAGAAGGGCATTACTCTGAAATTCCAAGCGTCTGCCCTCAAATGGCTGGCGACTCACGGATATGATCCAGAGATGGGAGCACGTCCTTTGCGCCGAACCATTCAGACCCAGGTGGAAGACTACTTGGCAGAGATCCTCTTGAGAGGAGAAGTGGCTGAAGGGCAAACCCTCAAGGTAGGTGTCAAGTCTGGTCAGCTTAATTTCACGATTGACTAGGAGAATATGCAGTGCCTATCAAACGCTTGACCCGAATCACCCTCTTAGCAGCCCTCTGTGTGGTGCTGAGACAAGCCTTTGCCTTCTTGCCCAATGTCCAACCCATTAGTGCCATTTTCTTTTTACTGGTGCTATTTGAAGACTGGCAATTTGCCTGTTTGGTGATGGCGGTCACCATGTTTACCTCGGCTTTTCTCTTGGGGATGAGCCCAGTGGTGCTCGCTCAGATACTGGCCTTTGGCTTCCTCTTGACTCTTTGGTGGGGGCTTTATCGCCACTTGTCTTTGGAAGTCCAAACCCTGGTGGCCGGTATCTTATCTTTTCTCTACGGGATGTTGATTGATAGTGTTTATGCTGTCCTTTATCACATGCCTTGGTGGACCTATGCTCTGATCAATGGCTTTAGCTTTAACCTAGCCCACGCCCTTTCCACCACCTGTTTTTATCCTCTACTCTATGTCATATTTAGGAGATTGTATCATGAAAAAAACACTTTATAGCTTGTTTGCTGTCCTAGCAGCTCTTGTATTGGTCAGCTGCGGACAAAGCACACCATCGACTACGAAAAATTCAGCTTCTAGCTCACAAGTAGCCAAAGAAAAAGAAATAACCATTACGGTAAGTATCGCAGCTGAAGGGCAAGAAGCTCGGAGCAAGACCTTAAAGGTTGCAGAAAAAGCCAACCTGATGGAAGTCCTGAAAGCTAACTACAAGATTGAGGAGAAGAGCGGTCTCATTACCTCGATCGATGGAGTAGCCCAGGATGAAAGCAAGGGACTCTATTGGATGTACAAGATCAATGGAGAGATGGCACCAAAAGGGGCAGCAGAAACGACTGTCCAAGATGGAGATACCATCGAATTTTATCAAGAAGTTTATCAATAAGAAAAAGAGTGAATGCTTGGAGTAGGGCTCCATTTGTTCACTCTTTTTTTGAAACTAGTTTCTATTTTTATAAGACTTGTAAATCCTCTTGACTTCCCTATAGCTTAATGTTACAATTATATTACAAAATGTAACAAATGTTACAAAAAAGAGGTATTGCCATGAAAACGAAAGGAACCTTATTTAGTCTATCTACCCTTGCTCTAACAGCTGCTCTTCTCTTAAGCGGCTGTGGATCAGAAAAGAAAAAGGAAACCAGTCCATCTTCAACTAGTAAAATTGCGCAAGTGAAACAAAGCTCTACTAGTAAAAAGGAAGAGAAAAAGACCACAAGCAAAACCACACAAAGTCAACAAAGCGCTGATGTAGCACAATCTCCTGCCATTGCTTCAAGCAAAGCACAAGCGAGACAAGAAACTCCGGTGACACCAAGACTTCCAGAAGCCAATCAAGGCCTGGCCCCAAGTCCTAGCAAAGAAACACATGGAGCAGTGACTCCAGAACCTGAAAAACCAAAACGCCCTAGCTTGGAGGAAGGACACACGAATGCCAAAGAACAAGCCTCTAAGACAGAGAACCCACGCTATAAAGGTGTCTTGAGCTATGCCTCGGGGGATTATTCAGGAGCAGCAGGTAGTTGGACCGACGGTCGCGATACAGGTGTAATCATCGGACAAGGTGGACAAGTAACCATTCAAACTCCGGGTGGCGATGCAGTGGGCTATACAATTGGAAGCTATGAATACAACTTGGATCAAGGCCATTACCATGCTGGCTTGATTTCCACCCAAGATGGATCTGCAGCTAGCCTGGATATAGTTGTCGGTCAAGATGGTCAATTGGCAAGTGTTCAAGTGACAGAAAATGGCCATGCGCATGCCTTGGTTCGGGAATAATGGCTCGCCACTGAGAAAATAAAAAAATGATTGAAATCAGAGATTCAATTCTGTATAATAACATACAGAGTTGAATCTTTTTAATTTTTATTTTATAAAATATATTTTTTTATAAAAAGGTATTGACAGATTGAAATTATAGTTTATAATAAAATCATAAGCAAAACATGTTTTGACATTATGATAAAGGAGCCAGTTAGATGAAAGAAAAAGTGGCAGTGGTTTTTGGAACATTTGCCCCCCTTCATCAAGGGCATATTGATTTAATTCAACGGGCAAAACGCCAATGCAACCGCGTTTGTGTGATAGTCTCTGGTTACAAAGGTGACCGAGGAGAAGAAGTTGGCCTTCCTTTGCAGAAACGTTTTCGCTATATTCGAGAAGGTTTTTCAAATGATGAACTAACCCAAATTTATAAATTAGACGAGACAGAACTTCCTCGCTATCCCTTAGGATGGGAGCCTTGGTTGAAAACAGCCTTAGAAACCATTCAATATAATGCAGAGAGAGAAGAGCTTGTCTTCTTTGTTGGAGAGAAAGCTTACCAAGAAGAACTTGAAGCGCGAGGCTTTCAAGCGCACCTAAAGGAGCGTCAGTTTGGCATCTCAGGGACCCTCATCCGGGAAAATCCCAGCAAGTATTGGAAATACATTGCGCAACCCTTCCGTCGTCAGTTTACAAAAAAGGTCCTTATCATGGGGAGTGCTAGCAACGGGAAGACGACCTTGGCAAAAGATTTGGCCCGCTTCTATGATGCACCAGTGAGCTTAGAATATGCTCGCGAGTACCAGATTAGAAACAATGGACGGGAGGATGAGCTGACCCCCAAAGACGATTATTATCTCCTACTCGGACAATACGATCAAACCTCTAAATTAATCGATAGTAGTGCTAATCGTGGTCTGGTCATTGCAGATACGAATTCTCTCGTGACCAAGGGCTATTACGACTACTATATGGAAGTAGAAGGCCCAGAGACCAGTATGACGGATACTTTTGACAATCTCTTCGTCAGTATCCTCGCTAAGGAAAAATGGGATTTGATCTTATTTGTCCAACCCATTGGATCCTATGTCAATGATGGCTTCCGTGATATGACCATGGCAGATGATGAAATTCGCACCAGTTTTTCAAATCACCTGGATCAGCTCCGCCACCAATACCTCTCGGATATCCCTACAGCCTATCTCGGGCAAGACTATTTGGGGAATTACGAAGAAGCGAAGCGTGTCATCGATACGATTTATCAAGCTGATTAAAGGAGAAGCAGCATGAAACGACTACAAGAAAAAATTCAAACATTTGGGGAGCATTTAAAAAATGTCCATCGAGAAGCTGGCAAACGTGGCTTCGTAGGGATTATGAAACTCCTTTGGAAAGACCTATTCGCTGGTCGCACTTTGACGCAATGGCTCTATTTGCTTGCTTTATCTAGCGTGCCCTTTGTCCTAGAGTTTACCAATCAGGAAGCAAGTCATGATTGGTTAGGGCTCTTTGCCTCCTGGACAGGAATCGTTTGTGTTATACTAGTAGCAGAAGGTCGGGCTAGTAACTATCTCTTTGGAGCAGTTAACTCAGCGATTTACCTCATCCTAGCCTTGAACAAAAACTTCTATGGAGAAGTTCTGACAACCCTATACTTCTTCGTGATGCAACCAATTGGTCTCTATGTCTGGTTGTCGAATCGGATCAATGACCAAGGAGGGGCAGAAGAATCTCACTTTGAAGCCAAGAAATTAACCTTAATGGAATGGATCAAGTATTTGGTTCTAACAGCTCTCATTTGGATTGGAATGGGCTATGCTTATAAAAGCATCAACAGTGCACGACCTTTCCGTGATAGTGTGACAGATGCGACCAATGGAGTCGGGCAGCTTCTTATGACCGGTCTCTATCGCGAACAGTGGATTTTCTGGATTGCGACTAACCTCTTCAGTATCTACCTCTGGTGGGGAGAAAGTATCCATATTCAGGGAATGTATTGGGTTTATACGCTTAACAGTCTTGTCGGTTGGTATCAGTGGAGTAAAGCAGTGAAAAAGGAGGTTGCTTAAATGACAGCAACAAGCATTCCGGAAGGAATGAACGAAAAGGAATACTACGAAAGGGTTGTCAGCGAGGAAGAATTCCTTCGTTGGTATAAGGAGCAGGATCACCCCACCTATGAAAATCCAAGTGTGACAGCAGATATGGTGGCCTACTGCTTTGTGGAGGGGCGTTTGAAGCTCTTGGTGATTCGCCGGAAAACGCATCCTTGTCAGCATCGGGTCGCCTTGGTTGGAGGATTCTTGCAAAAGCATGAAGATGCTATCCAGGCTTGTATCCGTGAAGTCCAGGAAGAAGTTGGACTAGAGTTGACCCCTCAAAAGGTCGAACAGTTAATGACAGTTTCGACTCCTGGTCGGGATCCACGGGGCTGGGTCATCACCATTGCCCACCTGGTCTACTTGCCTGCGGAGGCTGTCAATCTGGTCAGAGCTGGGGATGATGCCAAAGAAGTTCTTTTCCTCGATGTGGACTTCAAACAAGGGGAATGTTCCCTAGATGGCCGTGTCTTGACAGCTGAAGATTTCGCCTTTGACCACTATGAGATTGTCCAAGAATCTATCAAGCGGATCCAAGGACGTTTGGCTTGGAATCCAACCTTCCTCCATCTCCTAGAAGAACCTTTCACCGTATACGAAGCAACCGAGCTGGTGAATTTGATCCATCCAGATAAAGAAATTTTGACCAATAACTTCCTTGTGACCTATGGATCTTACGTTGAAGAAGTGGGGGTTAAGCGGGTACCTAAGAAAAAACCGCGCAAGACCTATCGCTGGAAAGAAAGCGAAGGCCAAGCGAACCAATAACATACAAAAACAGCATCAACATTTTGATGCTGTTTTTTTGTCATTAAGCTTTTTCTAATTGAAGAAGTTCTTCAATCTCAGCTAGAGTGCTAGCTTGCGAGATGGCTCCGCGGAGTTTGGCTGCGCCAGAGGTTCCACGAAGGTAGTGAGGAGCTAAACCACGGAATTCACGAACTGCAATGTGCTCACCCTTGAGATTGATCAAGCGCTTCAAGTGCTCATAAGCAATCTTCATCTTGTCTTCAAAGGTCAAATCAGGCAGGATTTCTCCTGTTTCAAAGTAATGATTGATTTGGTTGAAGAGGTAAGGGTTGCCCATAGCAGCACGGCCGATCATAACCGCATCGGCACCGACTTCTTCGATGCGTTGCTTAGCGTCTTGAACTGTCCGGATGTCACCATTAGCAATAAATGGAATCTTGGTCAGAGCTTGTGCAACCTTGTGAAGGGTCTCAAGATCCGCATGACCTGTATACATTTGCTCCCGAGTCCGTCCATGCATGGCAAGGGCTGAGACGCCTGCGGCTTCCGCTGCGAGGGCATTCTCCACTGCTAGAGAAGGGTCCGACCAACCTGTCCGCATTTTGACAGTGAGAGGGATATCAAGGACGGATTGGACCTTGTTGATAATGGAGTAGATCTTATCAGGGTCCTTGAGCCACATAGCACCCGCCTCGTTTTTCACAATTTTATTCACTGGGCAGCCCATGTTGATATCCACGATATCGGTCTTGGTATTTTCTTGGATAAATTCTGCTGCGCGTGCGAGACTATCTTCGTCGCTCCCGAAAAGTTGGATTGATACAGGATTTTCTCCTTCATCGATATGGAGCATATGCAGGGTCTTTTCGTTATTGTATTGGATTCCTTTATCAGAGACCATTTCCATGACTACAAGCCCTGCTCCCAGTTCCTTAGCAATCGTCCGGAAAGCGGAGTTGGTCACACCGGCCATAGGTGCTAGGACCGTCCGGTTTGGGATCTCGACGTTCCCAATCATAAAAGGTGTATTAAGATTTGTCACGAATGAGTTCCTCCAAGTCGTTTTCATCAAAGTGGTACGTTGTCTGACAGAATTGGCAAGTAATTTCAGCGCCATGGTCTTCGTCCTTCATTTCTTGAAGGTCTTTGGCTGGTAAGCTAGCCAAGGCATCCATGAAGCGTTCCTTGCTACAGTCGCATTGGAAACGAAGTTCTTCTTCAGAGAGACGTTTGTAAGGCTCTTCGCCATAGATGGCAGCAAGAAGGGCTTCAATATGGTCGTCAGAGGCTAAAAGGGTAGAAATGGCAGGCATTTCTTGGATACGTTTTTCAAAGCGGGCAATTTCTTCTTCCTTGGCATTTGGCAAGACCTGTACCAAGAAACCACCAGCGACCTTGACTTTGTCTTCTTCATCAAGTAGGACATTGAGTCCAACCGCAGATGGGGTTTGTTGGCTTTCAGTCAAGTAATAAGCCAGGTCTTCACCGATTTCTCCAGTGACCAGAGGCGTCATGGAGTGGTAAGGATTGCCTGTGCCATAGTCGGTAATCACTAAGAATTCCCCATTTCCGACAAATGGTCCGACCACAACTTCACCGGTCGCTGTCTTCTTGATATCCACTCCAGGATTTTGCACGTAGCCTTTGACGTTTCCTTGAGTATCTGCCACAGTGATAATAGCACCCAGTGAGCTAGTACCAAGGATTTTCACCGTTATCTTAGTGTTTCCCTTTTCGTTGGCTGCCAGAATTTGACTAGCGATGAGGGTCCGGCCGAGGGCTACTGTTGAGCTTGCTTGTGTCTGATGGTGTTCTTGGGCTACTCGCACGGTCTCAGTACTGTCAAGTACAAAGGCACGGAAGGAGCCACTTTCTGAGATAGTTTTAATAATTTTGTCCATAGCTTCTATTTTAGCATAAAAAAGGGAAAGAGGTGAAGGGAGTAACTTGATTTATTTAGACGGTGAGGGGATAAAATCTTTCAGGGGAGAGCTTCGCTTAGAAACTGAAAAGAATAAGATCTGATTTAGGGAGAAAAGAAGGCAAAAGACGAACAATCATTCTTCAATGTTTAAAATGACGACCAAAAGATGGATGTTCGGAAAATGAGAAGCGGATTTTAAGGGTAAAAAACCAAGCGAAGAAATAGCCGACCTTGAAAAAAATAAGGAAATTTCTTATAATAGGGTGTAAGACAAACTTGCAGGTGAGACTCCTGCCCCTAGTTTGAAGAAAGGCATAGATAGGGAACTATCTATGGTATATGAAAAAGAATTATGACATCAGTTGTTGTAGTAGGAACCCAATGGGGTGATGAAGGAAAAGGGAAGATTACAGACTTCCTATCAGCCAATGCAGAAGTCATTGCTCGCTACCAAGGTGGGGACAATGCCGGCCACACCATCGTGATCGACGGCAAAAAGTTCAAGTTGCACTTGATTCCTTCTGGTATCTTCTTCCCTGAAAAGATCTCTGTGATTGGAAATGGGGTAGTAGTCAATCCGAAATCATTGGTCAAAGAGTTGGCTTATCTCCATGAAGAAGGGGTAACAACAGATAACATTCGAATCTCTGAC